>JBBSRE010000014.1:0-18732 GCA_038243365.1 Burkholderiales bacterium
CATGCCTGCGGCGTGTCGCTTGCCTGAGAGCAGTTCCTGAGCAGCAGCGGAATCGGGGTCGATGTTGCGCTCGTTGTATTTCTCGCTGTAGAACGCTGCCACGCCGAGCAGGGCGCGCTTGTCGAACAGATCGAACTTGCCACCGATTTCAAAGTTGCGGCTCTTCTCAGGCGGCGTTTCAGATGCGCGCTGCGTGCCTTCGTTGAACCGCAGACCAAACTGGTAGGTGTCGCCCGAGGTGTTGTACGAGGTGCCGTAGGACGCATAGTAAGAACTGACATCGTTGGGCTGGTAGATGACGCCGAGACGCGGGCTCCACAGGCCGTCGGAGCGCTCGTTGCTCAGTGCGCCGTCGAAGGTGTTGTAAGAGGCTTTGAAGCGGTCGTAGCGCAGGCCTCCGAGCAATTTCACGGTATCGGTGATCGACACCGTGTCTTGGGCGTACAAGCTGAGGTTGGTCGCGTCGAAGGTGTTGAGCTTGGGCTCGCCACGCGGCGTGCCGCGGACCGCACCGTCGTTCGGAGTGCCGACGGTGGTGCTCGGGCTGCTGCCCGTGCCGGTGTAGCGCTGGTCCCGCTGGGCGTCGTCGTGGTAAATATCCACACCCGCAATCACGGCGTGCTTACGGCCGCCCCAGTCAAAGGTGTTGGTGTAATCGCTTTGCAGCTGGGTGAGCTCGCTGATGCCGAGGCGCCCTTTGGCTGAGCGGGTGATCACGGTGCCGTTATTCAAGCTCTCCGGCGTGGTGCCCCGTTCGAAACGCACTGCGCTGGCGAGCAGGTCGCGTTCATACCGGCCATGGCGCAGACGCGTCTTGAGCTCGCCGTTGTTGTCGAACCGATGCGTGTGTGAAATCGTGGCGTACTGCGCCGACGTGTCGAGTTTGTCGCTCTCCAAGCCGTAGTAATTGCGTGCCGACAGGGTGGGGATGATGCGGCCGTTCTTGATGAACCAGGGGTGGTTGTAAAGCGGGCGCCCCTTGATGTCGAGTGAGTAGAAGCCGACCGAGAACTCATCCCGCGTACCGATGCCCCAGCTGTAGGTGGGCGCGATGCCCAGCTTTCGCTGCGTGGCGCCGAAGTTCTTTTCGTCATGTGCCAGCGCGTTGATGCGGAACGCCGCGTTCTCGCCGGTCAGGATGTTGAAATCGCCCGTGAGCCGGTGCTGCTGTCCGGTGCCGAAGGTGTAGCCGACTTCCTTTTGGTCCATCAGCAGCGGCATCTTGTTGACCTGGTTCACCACGCCGCCGGTGGAGCCCTTGCCAAACAACATGGATGCGGAGCCCTTGAGCACTTCGACGCTGTCGTTGTTGAAGGTATCGCGCTCATAGAGTGGCGCGTCTTTCAGACCGTCCACATAGATGTCACCCGCCTGCCCCAGTGAAAAACCGCGCAAACGGATGTCTTCCTCACCCGTCTCGCCGGCCTGGAAGCTCACTCCAGCCGTGCTGCGCAGCACGTCGCGGAAGTCGTCCTGGTTGCGGTCGTTCATGAGCTTCTCAGTGAACACGGTGACGCTCTGAGGAATGTCACGCACCGCCTGATTGCCTTTACCAACAGTGGTGGTGGCGGGCTTGAGCGTGTCCTTGTTCTGGATTTCGGCACGTTCTTTTACTGTGACGGTGGGCAGTTGTGCATCCACTGCGGTGGCTGTCTGCGCCCAGCTGCTGGTGCAGGCCAACAACATAAGCGCGCCTAACGGCAACATGGGCTTCTCGACAGCGTGCGAAGCAGCAGCTGCGAGTTCTGTCAGGGCAGGGGTGCGCAGCGCGCTTGATGAGGCCAAGGGTTTCTCCAGTGCAGATAAAAGTACGGGCCCGGAGGGCTCGCAATGATCTGAAGCAGTGGCTGGGAAAGACTTGGCTGTGCTTCGTAACAGGCAGTATTTTAAACCGAATGCGAGTCATTCGCGTTCAACAATGGTGCGCTCACACAACAGAGGACGCTTAAGCTGGGCAAAAAAAAGCCGGCGATTGCCGGCTTGATACAGGCGCAAAGGCGCTCAGCTGACGTGCTTGCCGATCAAACCGGCCATCTCGAACATGGAGACTTGCGGCTTGCCGAAGACTTCCTTGAGCTTGGCGTCGGCGTTGATCATGCGTTTGTTGGCGGGGTCCTGCAGATCGTGCGCCTTGATGTAAACCCACAGCTTGCTGATGATTTCAGTGCGCGGCAGCGGATCGGAGCCGACCACTGCAGCCAGAGCTGGGCTGGGCTTCAAGGCTTTCATGAACGCGGCGTTAGGGGTGCGCTTCTTGGCGGGGGCGGCCGTCTTGGCACCGGCAGCGGCCGGGGCTTTCTTTGCAGTTGCCATGTTGGTGTTTCCTGGTTAGGTGTTCGTAGCACCAGCGAAAACCTGTTTCTCCACTGGCCCGGCGATGCTACCGGCAAAAAAACGTGTTTCCAAGCGGGTTTTCCGGTTTTTTTGCGTCAGCGTGTAGATCCCACGCGGATGAGCGGGCACCAAAGCTCATTCGTGCACGCTGCTTACCACGCGCCGCAGTGCATCTGCGTTCAGGATGCGCACGTGCCGCTGCTTGACTTCAACCACGCCTTCTTCAACGAGTTTGGAGAAAGTTCGGCTCACGGTTTCCAGTTTGAGGCCCAGGTAGCTACCGATTTCCTCGCGTGTCATGCGCAGCACCAACTCTGATTGCGAAAAGCCGCGTGAATGCAAGCGCTCCACGAGGTTCAGAAGAAATGCCGCCAGGCGTTCCTCGGCGCGCATGCTACCCAACAGCAGCATTACGCCGTGCTCTCGCACGATCTCTCGGCTCATCATCTTGTGCACGTGGGTCTGCATCGCACTCACCTCGCGCGAGATCTCTTCGATGCGATCAAAAGGCATCACACAGACTTCAGCGTCTTCCAGCGCCACCGCATCGCAGCTGTGCTGGTCATTCACGATGCCGTCAAGCCCCATGATCTCGCCCGCCATCTGAAAGCCGGTGACCTGGTCACGCCCGTCTTCTGTGGTGACAGACGTCTTGAAGAAGCCTGTCCGAATAGCGTAGAGCGATGTGAAGGCCTCGCCGTTTTGAAACAACGCAGCCCCGCGCTTGACCTTGCGGCGCACCGTCACCAGTTCGTCCACTCGCTGCATCTGATCAGCTGACAGCCCAACCGGTAGGCAAAGTTCGCGCAGGTTGCAGTTGGAGCAAGCGACGCGGAGCAAAGGATGGATCTTGTTTGCGTCAGCATCAGCGAATTCTGGCGACAGCAGAGGAGCTTGTACTTGAGGCGGTGGAATGGACGCGATAGGAGAGGATGACATGCATCAAATTATGGACGTCTCGACATGGACTGGGTCAGCGCGCGGATGCATTCGCCGCCTTCTTGACATGTGTCAAGGCGTCTGGCGCGCTTGATCGGCACAGTGTCCTGCTACTGAGGAGTGCGCATGACCGTTGTTTCCCCCGAATTGCTGACCCGTTTCGACGTCTCCGGGCCACGCTATACCTCGTACCCCACCGCCGACCGCTTTGTCGAGGCTTTCGGCGAGATCGAATACGTGGTGGCTCTGGAAGAGCGCCGGGTGCTGGGCGCTGGCAAATCTCTTCCGCTCTCTCTCTATGTGCATCTGCCATTTTGCGAATCGCTGTGCTACTACTGTGCGTGCAACAAGATCATTACCAAGCACCACGACCGGGCCGACACTTATCTGCGCTACTTGAGCAGGGAGATCGATCTGCATGTCGCGCACTGCGGCTCTGGCCAGGCGGTCAGCCAGCTGCACTTTGGTGGCGGAACCCCGACTTTCCTCAGCGATGAGGAGCTGCACGCCTTGATGCAGACGCTGCGCAGCAGCTTTCACTTTGCGCCTGATGGCGAGTATTCGATTGAAGTGGATCCCCGCACCGTGACATCAGAGCGGCTTCAGGTGCTGGCAGATCTGGGTTTTAACCGCCTGAGCTTTGGCGTGCAGGACTTCGACCCCGACGTACAAAAAGCGGTGAACCGAATTCAGCCGGCGGAGCAAGTTTTTGCCTTGGTGCAAGCGGCGCGTGATATTGGTTTTGATTCCATCAACGTGGACCTCATTTACGGGCTGCCGCGGCAGACGCCCACATCGTTCGACCGCACGCTGGCGCAGGTAGCCGAGCTCCGTCCAGACCGTATTGCCCTGTATGCCTATGCGCATTTGCCGGAACGGTTCAAATCGCAGCGCCGCATTCTGTGGGCCGACATGCCAGAGGCGTCTGCCAAAGTGGCCATGCTGGCACGCTCGCTTGAGGCCTTCAACGCGGCCGGCTATGTGTACGTGGGCATGGACCACTTCGCCTTGCCCGATGATGCTTTGGCGATCGCCAAGCGCCAGGGCCGGCTGCACCGAAACTTCCAGGGCTACAGCACCCAACCCGATTGCGACCTGATCGCGCTCGGCGTGTCAGCCATCGGGCGCGTGGGAGCCACCTACAGCCAAAACGCCAAGACGCTCGACGAATACTATGACCTCATCGACCAAGGCCATCTGCCAGTGGTCCGCGGGCTGACGCTTTCACGCGACGACCTGCTGCGCCGCGCCGTCATCATGGCGCTGATGTGCCAGGGGCGCCTGGACACCGAAACTATCGGAGAAGCCTGGCTGATCAAGTTCAGTGAGTATTTCCGCGCCGAACTGGAGCAACTTGATGACCTGCAGGAGCAGGGCCTGGTGAAGATGGAAAACGGCACGATCGACGTCACGCCCATGGGTTGGTATTTTGTGCGTGGCGTAGCCATGGTGTTCGACCGTTACCTGCAAACCGACCGCACGCCCGCGAAATTCTCGCGCATCATTTGATGTCCGGGGCGCTTGTCTGGACTGCGCTGCTGACGGGCCTGGCCGGGCGCTTGCAATGCCTCGTCCTGTGCGCGGCGCTTGCACCGCCGTGACCGGCGCTGGACGCAGAGAGCCTTCGCAATCGCATGCTGCGGAATCTACGGAATCTGTGGTGCGTGCGCAGTCGATTCGTAGGCGTCGGGCCAGGCCCTGGTTTGTGCGGCAGGCCAGCTACCACACCGGGCGCGTTGTTGGTTACGCAGTCATGGGTGCGCTGGCGATGGCAGCTTTTGCACTGGGAAGCGGGCTCTAGCTGAGGCGGGACCTTGGGCTGGTAGTGCGGCTTTCCCTCATCTGCCAATAGGCGCATCCAGGCGCTGTATGGACGATATGTGGGCGTTCCGACAACGTTGTGCAGGCACCGAAGGCGCTCCTTGCCGAGCTGACCGTCTGTTAGGTTCGCTTCATAATGTTTCAACTATGCCCACCGGCTGTATCGAAACACCTGCTCTCGTTCCCTAGTGAATACTTCCGTTGTCATTCCCTTAAGTCAGCTGCGCGTCGGCATGTACGTGCAGCTCGATTTGAACTGGATACGTCATCCTTTTCCGACGGGTAGTTTCCGAATCGCGTCGACAGACCAGATTGACACCTTGCGTGAGCTCGGCCTGCAGAACGTGCGCTTCGTTCCAGCGCGAAGCGACGCTGCTTTTCAAAACCCCGCTGCTATGGAGAACGCGCCGGTAGACGCGCCGGTAGACGCGCCGGTAGGCGGGCCGCGAGACGATCCAAGGGCTGAAGCCGCGGTGGAGCAAGTCGCGGCGGACCTCGCGGCTTCGGCGCGGCATGGCGCGGCGCAGCGCCTTGCAACCCTGCGCACTCAACAGCGGGCTCTCGCGGCATGCGACCAGCGTTTCATGGCAGCTTCGCGGGTGTGCATGCGCATCCAGCTCGGCAGTGACAAAGCTCCCAAAGAGGCGCGTGCTCAAGGTGAATCACTGGTGGCGCAATGTGTGGCCGATCTGATAGGCAGCGGCGAAACTGTCATTCGGCTGCTTTCGGAAGGTGTCGGCGAGCGGAGCGTTTTGCATCCTGTCAACGTGATGGTGCTCAGCATGTTGCTAGCTCGGGCGCAGAGCTCCGATGCGCCTGCCCTGGCAGACATCGGGCTTGCAGCTCTCTTGCACGACATGGGCAAGGTGCACTTGCCGGCCCACCTGTGGGTCCGCTCGCAAGAAATGTCCGCGATGGACCTTCTGCGCTACGAAAAGCATGTGGCGGAATCTTCTGCCATCGGCCAGCGCATGGGGCTGTCAGAGGCAGTGCTGCAAGCCATCGCTCAGCACCATGAACGGGCAGATGGGCGCGGGTTCCCGCGGGGGGTGAGCGGAGACGCCATTAGCCACGGAGCGCGCATCGTGGCGCTGGTGAACCACTACGATCGTTTGTGCAATCCGGTGCACAGCGCACTCGCCTTGACACCCCACGAGGCGCTCTCGGTCATCTTCGCCCAACACAAAGCGCGTTTCGATTCCGAAGTGCTGGCGGCCTTCATTCGCATGATGGGGGTGTACCCGCCTGGCTCCATCGTGCAGCTCGTCAACGGCCAATTTGCAATGGTGGTTTCCGTGAATTCGTCGCGCCCCCTGCGACCGAGCGTGATCGTGCACGATCCGCAGGTTCCCAAGGAAGAGGCGTTGATCCTTGACCTGGAATGCGCGCCCGAGTTGGGGATTCGCTCCAGCTTGAAGCCGGGGCAGCTCCCGCGTGCGTCGCTCGACTACCTGTCCCCGCGCAGCCGCATCTGTTATTTCTTCGAACGCGCGGTGGCAGACAACGCGGTCGAGAGGTCTGCATGAAAGAGCGTGCAGCGCAATCGTTCTGGCAGGCTGCGTTCAATGATTTGCAAGAGGCAATCTGGGTGGTCGACGCAGCTTCCCGAACGATCCTTTTCGCCAACACGATGGCGGGGACGTTGGTGGGATTGCCCGCGTGTGACTTGGTGGGCGAAGCCGTCGGCAGGTTTGCCGCGACGCCTCAAGACCACTGGTTCTGGGCCGATACCCGGCTGGTCGTGGCGGATGGCGTAGGCGCACTCACGGCTCTGCTGACCGTGGATGGTCGCCTGGTTCCTGTGATGCGGCGCGTCACTCACTTCGCCCTTCAAAGCGCGGGCGGCGCCTTCTTGGTGACCATGGTGGACTGCAGCGAGCGCCAGGCCACTCAGCGAGAGCTTGAGTTGCTGCTCTCGGAGCTTCGCGCAACGCTTGACTCGGCAGTCGACGGCATTCTGGTGCGCAGCCTGGATGGACGCATTCGCGCGTTCAATCAGCGGCTTGTCACCATCTGGGGCATTCCGCACGCCCTGCTGGTGAGCCGGGACGACGCGGCGCTGCACCGACATTTCGGCAGCAGGGTCATCGGTGCGGAAGCGTACGAGGCAAGGCTGACGGAGATCGTTGGCCATTCACACGCGCCCTCGCACGACGTCCTTCATCTTCACGGAGGCCAGATCGTCGAGCGTCGCAGCGTGGCGCAGCTCAGCCATGGCAGTGTGATCGGCCGGGTGTTTTCCTTTCGCGACATTACCGAAGAAACCCGGGCGCAGACGGCGTTGCGCATGGCTTCGCTGGCCTTCGATTCGAGCCCATACGCCATCTTCTTTTCAGATGATCGCCACCGGCTGGTGCAGGTTAATCCGGCGTTCGAGCGGATCGCCGGGGTTTCAGCGGCACATTTGCTGGGCAAACCCGTGGCTTCGGTGTTCGGCGTGTCACCGGGCGCCGCTTTTCTGTCTCAGGTGCAGGCAGCCTGGCAACTCAACAGCATCTGGAATGGTGAGCTTTGGCTTCCCCACAAGGAAGACGAAGGTAGTGCCGTCCAACTGTCGTGGGTGGCACTCAAGAATTCGTCGGGCGACACAGAGCAGAGCATCGGCTTTGTGCGCGACCTCACGCAGCAGCATGCAGCGCGCAAACGCATCGACGAGCTCGCCTACAGCGATGTACTCACTGGGCTGCCGAACCGGTTGCAGTTGTCGCAGCGCGTAGATTCCGCCTTGCGCGCTTTCACGCCCGGCACAGCGGGCTTTGCTGTGCTGCTGCTCGATCTTGACCGTTTCAAGGTCATCAACGATTCGCTGGGCCACAGCTTCGGTGACCGCGTGCTGCGCTTGGTAGCCACAAGGCTGCAGTTGTCCCTGCGCCAGAGCGACATGCTGTGCCGGCAAGGAGGCGACGAATTCCTGGTCTACCTGCATGCCAGCGACGCCGGTTCCGCCGAAAACGTCGCGCGCCGCATGGTCCAGGAGATGCTTCAGCCGTTCTCGCTCGACGACATGAGTTTTTCGATTCAGTGCAGCATTGGCATCTCCCTGTATCCACAGGATGGAAGTACGCTGGATGAACTCATCCGCCACGCCGATACCGCGATGTACCGTGTCAAGGATCGCGGTCGTGGCACTTACGGTTTTTCTCAGCCGCAGATGAACGAGAACATGCTGGCGCGCATGCAGTTGGAGCACGCAATGCGCCAGGCGCTGACGCACGATGCCATGCAGGTGCATTTCCAGCCGCAGGTGGACATGTCCACTGGTCGCATCGTCGGCGCGGAAGCGCTGCTGCGCTGGACCGACGAATCTCTGGGCGTAGTCTCGCCCGGTGTCTTCATCCCGCTCGCGGAAGAGACCGGCTACATCATCACGCTGGGATCGTGGGTGTTGGATCGCTCGGTTCAGGAGGCCGCCCGCTGGGCACGTTCTGGCATGGAGCTGGTGGTATCGGTCAATGTGTCCGCATTGGAACTTCGTCAGGCAGGGTTTGTTCAGCGCGTGGCGCAGGTGCTGGAATTGCACCAGTTGCCGCCCCGGCTGCTAGAACTCGAACTCACCGAGTCGATGTTGCTGCAGGATGCTCACGAGGCCGAACAACTCCTGCATGCGCTCTCGAGCATTGGCATCGCGCTGGCGATCGATGATTTCGGCACCGGGTATTCAAGCCTGGGTTATCTGAAAAAGCTGCCGATTCACAAGCTCAAAATCGACCAGTCATTCATTCGGGGCCTGCCGGCAGACGAAGGAGACAGCGCCATCGTCAGCGCGATCGTGCATTTGGGCAACGCGCTCAAGTTATGCGTCGTTGCAGAAGGCGTGGAGACTGCGGCCCAGCGCAAGGCTCTCCAGACCATGAACTGCGCCTACTTCCAGGGTTATCTGTGTTCACCGGCAATCCCGCCGGAGCGATTCGTGCAGTTTGTGCAGGACACCCACGAAGAACTTGCCAAAAGCGAACAGGACTAAAGCACGGGGAATCGCAAACCTACCAAGCCGCGCTAAAGCCTTTCCACAGCATGTACGCTGCAAGCCCAAACAGCAAGGCTGCAAAGACGCGCTTGAGCTGCGCCACCGGCAGCTGGTGGGCCGCGCGCGCGCCGAGTGGCGCTGTCAGCACGCTGGCTACCGCCACTGCCGCGAGCGCGGGCAGCCAGATGTAGCCGAGAGACGCGGGTGGCAGCACGGGTTCTTGCTGGCCAGACAGTGCATAACCGATGACGTTAACCACAGCGATCGGAAATCCCAGCCCGGCGCTGGTAGCGACTGCGTTATGAATCGGCACGTTGCACCAGGTCATGAAGGGCACGCTGACGAAGCCTCCGCCTGCGCCTACGAGACCCGAGAGAAACCCGATACCACCGCCAGCCGCCAGCTGGCCGGCCGGGCCTGGCATTTGCCTGGAGGCCGCAGGCTTCCTGGCGCGCAGCATCTGTACCGCAGAAAAACCGACAAAAACGGCGAACAGCAAAGCGAGCGCCGACCCGCGCAGCAGGGAAAAAACGCCTAGGCTGGCCGCTATCCCGCCTACCAAAATACCGGGTGCCAAGCGCATCACCAGATCCCAGCGCACGGCACCGCGCCTGTGATGGGCGCGAACACTGGAGAGCGACGTGAACATGATGGTGGCCATGGACGTGGCAATTGCCATCTTCACCGCCAAGCCGGGCTCCACGCCTTGTTGGCCGATGAAATAGGTCAGAAATGGCACCAGGAGCATGCCGCCGCCGATGCCGAGCAGGCCAGCGAGAAAGCCCGTGGCCAACCCGAGGACAGCGAGTTGCGCCAGCAAAAATGGGGAGATGGACATCCGCGGATGAAGTTGGAAAAGCTGCCGACTAATGCGCCGACAAAGGCGCAAGTCGCGCAGGAAGAGGTAAGAACGTGAACACGTTCTCAGAGATCAAGGTGTCTGCAGATGCCACCGGACCGGCATCCTGAACCGCGGGTTCAGGTGGGCGAGGTCAGCTCGACATTGGGTTCATCTGACGCGAGATGATCACGCTTGCCGAGCAATGTCCCAAGCCCTGGCTCAATGAGCATTGGTTCAAGGAATTACAGCCCGGCGACACTGCAGACGCTTTCATTCTAGTGCCAGAGGCCTCCATCTGCAGGTCCGTCTTTCATGCCCAGTGTGTATCTCCAGGCCGGGCCGTAGGCTCCAAAGTGAACCCTGCTGGCCGGCCGCACTTTGCTTCAGAACAACTGGCTGTCGGCGCCCAAGGTGTCGTCGAGACGCTTGACCAATGCCGCGACACGCTCGCTGTCCGTGCTGGACATCGACTCGCCCCGGCCAGGCTCGCCCGGCTGCGCCGGAGTGCCTGCCTGCGTCTGCGCTGCCCGATCCAAATCGGCAGTTTCCCGGTCAGCCAGATCGAACGCCAGGTTGAGTGCCGCCAGAACGGCGATACGTTCTCGTGCCCGCACTTTTCCAGCGTCGCGAATGGTGGTCATGGCCGTGTCCACGCGCTCCACGGCTTCCAGAAGGCGTGCTTCGCGCCCTTCCGGGCACCCCAGCAGATAGCTCTGCTGCATGATTTGCACTTCCAGCTGCTTCATGGTGCGTCCTTGGAATTTTCCGAGGTTGGCAGGCGCTCGATCAGGGCATCGACCCGTGTCCGCGCGGCCTGCAGGCGGGAGCGCAGGGAATCGCGCTCCTGGGTGAGGGTTGCCACCTGCTCGGTCAGCAGCGTGCAAGTGCGGTGCAATTGCTCGTGGCGCTCGAGCAGTCGCTCGACACGGTCCGAAATTTGGTCGAAGGGAGATGCGTCCAGGGCCATAGGGCACGGATTGTAGGCGTGCGCCTTCCGGCGCGCCACCTCTGGCCGGCCGGGGTAGCGCGCTTTCATGTCGTAAACTCGCCCGCGTTGGTGCTCGCGTCGTGGTTCACACGCCGCAGTTCAACGGGAAGCAGGGAGCAAGGTGCCGCCATTGGCGCATTGCGAGCCTGCGCTGCCCCCGCAACGGTCAGCGGCCGAATCGCCCGATTCACCTTTTACATCCAGTGCCACTGGGCGCCTTGAACAAGCGCCTGGGAAGGCCGTGAAAGGCGCGCCGCCAGCCCGGATACCGGCCAACGACGTGGTTGCGTGCGCCTTTTTTTAGGCTCGCCCAGCCGTATCACCCACACGCCGGCGGGGAAGCCGGCACGGGCTATGTGCTTGCCGTTTTTTGTTTCCCATGAATCATCGTCCCTTGAATGTGCGTCGCGCCGCTGCGCTGTGCCTGTCTCCTGCTGTGTTTGCGGCTCTTTCCATGAGCGTTGTTCAATCCGCACGTGCCCAAGTGGGTGCTCCTGTGCAAGTGGCACAAAACCTGCACGCGCCGCAGCTCGCTGAAACCGTGGTCACCGCCACGCGAACCGAGCAACCTTTGTCCGATCTGGTGGCCGATGTGTCCATCGTGGACCGCCAGACCATTGAAGCCAGCGGCGCCACAGGCGTGGCCGATGTGCTGGCGCGTCTGCCCGGCATCGAAATCTCACGCAACGGGGGTCCGGGCAACCAGAGCAGCGTTTTTGTTCGGGGCGCCGAATCGCGCTTTACTGCGGTCTACATCGACGGCGTGCGAATCGATTCGCAGTCCACCGGCGGCGCGCAGTGGGAGCAGATTCCACTCGCCCAGATCGAGCGCATTGAAGTGTTGCGCGGCCCTGCTGCTGCGGTGTACGGCTCTGACGCCATCGGCGGTTTGATCCAGCTGTTCACCCGCAAGGGAGACGGCGCGGCGACACCGTATGTCGGCTTGGGAGTGGGCAGCCATGGCACCCGCAAAGTGGAGGCGGGCGTTAGCGGCGCCACAGGACCGGACGGTGCGCTCGATTACAGCCTGGGCATCGCCCGTGTGCGCAGTGACGGGTTCGACGCCAAGACCAGCGGAGTTCACAACCCGGATGACGACGGCTACCGCAGCACCAACGCCAGCGCGCGCCTGGGTTACCGCATTGACGCACGGCACCAGATCGGTGCGACGGCGCTACTTAACCGGCTCGACTCCGGCTACGACGCGTCCGGCTACAAAGCCGCAAAGCCTGTTGATGACCGCAACGAGCACCGTTTGCGAAATCTCGGTGCGCATTGGGCGGCAAAGTGGAGCGACGTCTACAGCACCCGCGTATCGGTGAGCGATTCGCTCAGCCGATACGAGACCTCGCCCTCTCCTTATCTGACCGAAACCCAATTGCGTGGGTATCTCTGGCAGAACGATTGGCGCGTTGGCAACCACCGCCTGAGCGCTGCCCTTGAGCGGCGCGAAGACCGGCTGGAGAACAACAGCTTGGTCGGCGCCGGCGGCGGAAACACGCGTGATCGATCCCAGGACGGCGTGGCACTGGGTTACGGCTACGCCACAGGGGCACACACTGTGCAAGCCAACCTGCGCCACGACGACGACAGTGAGTTCGGCGGCAAGAGCACCGGAAGCCTGTCATACGGTTACGGGTTCGCGCCCGGATGGCGGGTCACCGGCTCTGTCGGCACCGCGTTCCGTGCGCCCACGCTGTACCAGCGCTTCAGCGAATACGGCGTGGCCAGTCTGCAGCCAGAGACCAGTCGCAACGTGGAAGTGGGCATCCGCTATGCACAGGCCAGCAGCACGTTTTCTGCCGTGGCTTACCGCAACCGCCTGAGCAACCTGATCACCTTTGCCAGTGCAGGACCGTGCGCATCGACCTTCGGCTGCTATGCCAACACGGCGCGCGCCCAATACGAAGGCATCACCTTTGCTGGTTCTTACCGCCTCTCGGGCGTGCAACTGCATGGCTCGCTCGACTTTCAGAATCCGGTCAACCTGGATACCGGCAAGTTGATTCCTCGGCGCGCCAAGCGCCATGCCACGCTGGGCGCAGATACGCTGATCGCCGGGTGGACGCTGGGCACCGAGTTGCAGGCGTCTGGCCGCCGTTTCGACGACGCCGCCAACAAGAACGTTCTGGGGGGCTACACGCTGCTCAACCTGTACGCCAGCACCCGCATTGCCCGCGATTACACGCTGCTGGCCCGCATCGATAACGCGAACGACAAGGACTACCAAACCGCCCGCACTTACGCCACCGGTGGACGCCAGTTTTATGTCGGTTTGAAGTGGGAGCCACGCCTGTAATGCAGAGCACGATCGCCCGCTGCCCGGCACTGCTGGTTGCAGCGCCGGCATCGGGCCAAGGCAAAACCACGGTGGTTGCCGCACTGGCTCGCCTGCACACGCGGCGCGGCCGGCGGGTGCGGGTGTTCAAGTGCGGGCCGGATTTCCTTGATCCGCATTGGCACCAGCTGGCCAGCGGTGCACCAGTGCACTCGCTGGACTTGTGGATCAACGGCGAGGCCGACTGCACGGCGCGCCTGTACGACGCTGCAGTCGACGCTGATCTGGTGCTGATCGAAGGCGTGATGGGTTTGTTTGACGGCGCGCCCAGCGCTGCCGACCTGGCGCGCCGCTTCGGTGTGCCGGTGCTGGCAGTGGTGGACGCCTCCGCCATGGCCGGAACCTTTGGTGCGCTGGCGTATGGGCTGCAGCACTACCAAGCCGATCTGCGATGGGCCGGCGTGCTGGCCAATCGGGTGGCGAGTGATCGGCATGCCGACATGCTGCAGAGTGGCCTGCGCGATCCAGGCGACTGGCTCGGCGCGCTGCGCCGGATCGAAGGCGGGCAAGACGCGAGCGCCGAAAAGCCAGGTAACAAGGGCGAGCGAGCGAGCGCAGTGAGCCGTGCCAAGCCAGCTCCCTTGCTGCCCGAGCGCCACCTGGGATTGGTGGCAGCGCACGAGCTGCCGGATGCGCTGGCGCGGCTCGATGCAGCGGCCGACGCGCTTGCAGCGACGCCGCTGGGCCAACTGAGCGACGCTGAATGGCAGCGATGGGCGGTGTCCTTCCCCGCCCCGACGCAGGTGCGCCAGCCGCACGCGTGGCTCGCCGGCCGCACGGTAGCGGTGGCGCGCGATGCCGCTTTCAGTTTCATCTATGCCGCGAACCTGGAAACACTGCAGCAGCTGGGCGCGGCCCTTGAATTTTTTTCGCCATCGGCCGGTGAACGTTTGCCGCCCTGCGACGCTGTCTGGTTGCCTGGTGGCTACCCAGAGCTGCATGCTGCTGCGCTTGCCGCGAACGTCGGCCTGAGTGATGACCTGCATGCGCATTGGGGCGCCGGTAAACCCTTGTGGGCCGAGTGCGGCGGCATGCTGGCACTGTTTGATTCGCTCACCCTGCACGATGGCACGGTGCAGCCCCTGTGGGGTCTTCTGCCGGGCGACGCACGCATGCAGGTGCGCTTGGCGGCACTGGGTTCGCGCCAAGTGGCATGGCGCGGTGAAGTGCTGCGCGGACACAGCTTTCACTATTCCGCTGCTCAATCTAATGCGCCTGTGGCGGCCCGAGTCGTGCGGCCCGCTGCAGGCGCTGATGCGGGGCAAGCAGACGACATTGGCGAGCCGTTCTACGAGTACGGCAGCTTGCGAGCCAGCTATCTACACGCATGGTTTCCCTCCAACCCGCTGGCGACTGCCCGGCTTTTCGGTGCTGATGTATGAACGTTTTACCTGTGTCCAGCGAACTGATTCTGGGTGGCCAGAAGAGCGGCAAGTCGCGCCGGGCCGAACAGTTGGCCAAAGCCTGGCTGGCGCAAGGCGATCAGCACAGTGCAGTCCTGCTGGCCACCGCACAGCCCTGGGACGATGAAATGCGCCAGCGCATTGAGCGACACCAGCACGACCGGGCGCTGCGCGTGCCAGGGTTGCACACGCAGGAAGTGCCGCTGGAATTGGCGCACGCCTTGCAGCAGGCCAGCCAGCCTCAAACCTTGGTGATTGTCGATTGCCTGACGCTTTGGCTCACCAACTGGACCATGCCGGTCGATGCAGGGCAGGGCGAAGTCTCTCCGCTCAATTTGAAGTCAAAACAGGCTGCAGCGCACGACTGGCTTGCGCAAAGCGCTCACTTTTTTGATGTTTTGGCAAAAGCGTCCGGGCCGGTTGTTCTCGTGGGCAACGAGATCGGGATGGGGGTGATTCCGCTGGGACGCGAGGTACGCAGCTTTGTGGATGCCCTCGGCATGCTTAACCAGCGCGCCGCAGAGGCCTGCGCACGCGTGACGCTGATGGTCGCCGGACTGCCGATGAGCCTGAAAGAAACCCCGTGAAGCCCACGCCCATCAAACGCATCTTGGCGGTGCTGGCGATCCTGCTGGTTCTGGTGCTCGCCATGGCGACGCTGGCCAATGCGCAGACCGGCAGCGCCGTGCCGTCTGCTCTGAACACCCCTCGCGCTACCGAGCGCACTCCAGCGGCCCAGCCGGTGCAGATCGTCGACGATCGCGGACACATCGTGTCGTTGGATCGCCCGCCGCAGCGCATCGTCAGCCTGCTGCCTTCTCTCACGGAGAGCGTCTGCGAGCTCGGCGCGTGTGATCGGCTGGTGGGCGTTGACCGCTATTCGAACTGGCCAGTCGACGCCATGGCCCGGGTGCCCAAGGTCGGCGGGGGACTGGATCCCAGCATTGAGGCCATCGTGGCGCTGCGGCCGGACGTGGTGCTGTTGTCGGTGAGTTCGCGGGTCAGCGATCGGCTCGAAGCACTGGGTCTCACGGTGGTGCGCCTGGAAACCAAAACGCACGCCGACGTGCGCCGCGTGTTGGGTGCGCTCGGTACCTTGCTGGGCATACCGGCGCAGGACGGGGCGGACCGCCTGTGGCGCGTGATCGACGCCGGCGTGCACGCCGCCGCGCAGTCGGTGCCAGCCCGCGCCAAAAAAGCGCGCGTGTACTTTGAAGTCAACCGCGGGCCCTATGCGGCGGGCGAGTCGTCGTTCATTGGTGAAACGCTGGCGCGGCTCGGAGTGCGCAACGTGGTACCTGCCAAGCTGGGGCCTTTTCCACGCTTGAATCCCGAGTTCGTGGTGCGCGCCGACCCCGACGTCATCATGATTGGCAACCGCAGCATGCAGGGCAAGGTGCCGTACCCCGGCTGGGCCACGCTGCGCGCGCTGCGCGAGGACCACCTGTGCGAGTTTGGCCCCGGTGAATCCGACGTCGTGGTGCGCCCCGGCCCACGCATGGCCGAGGCGGCCCGCATCATGGCGCGCTGCCTGGCAGACAAGGCGCCATGACGCCTGCCGAGATCGACTTGGCGCACGGCTCGGCCGCCCGCCGCGCGGCTTGGTGCGGTGCCTGGCTGCTGCTGGCCAGCGCGCTGTTGGTGCTGACGGGTGTCGGTGTGGGCAGTACCGGCTTTGACAGCGTGCTGCACATGGGCGGCGACCCTGTGGCGCGCCAGATCGTGTGGGACATCCGCCTACCGCGCACGCTGGGCGCGTGGCTGGCGGGGGCGCTGCTGGGTTTTTCCGGCGCTGTGGCGCAGGGGTTGTTTCGCAATCCGCTGGCCGACCCTTACCTGTTGGGCAGCGCCTCGGGTGCGGCGCTGGGCGGGGCGGTGGCCATGGCACTGTTTGGCGTGTCGCCGGTGGCGGCGCAGTGGCTGGCGCGTATTGGCATCACGGGCATGGCGTTTCTCGGTGCAGCGGGCGCGGTGGTGCTCACCCTGGTACTGGCCCGCGGCGTGCAGCACACACTGCGCCTGCTGCTGGCAGGCGTGATCGTGGGGGTGGTGTTGGGCGCGCTGCGCGACTTGGTGGAGCTGGCATCGCCCGACATCCTGCAGGCCATGCAGGCGTTCACCCTGGGCAGCACGGCGTTTGTGGGTTGGATGGCGTGTGTGCTCATGGCCGTCGTCTGGGTGCTGTGCTCTGTGGTGGCCTGGATGCTGGCACGTGCGCTCGATGGTCTGACGCTGGGCGAGGCCACGGCCGCTAGCCTGGGTTTGCCGCTGATGCCCATGCGGGCCGGTCTGGTTGCTGCCATGGCACTGGCCACCGGCACGGCCGTGGCGCAAACGGGGCTCATCGCTTTTGTGGGGCTGGCCGCACCGCACCTGGTGCGCTCCATCGTGCGGGTGACGCACGAGCGGCACATCGTGCTCTCCAGCCTGATGGGAGCAGTGTTGCTGCTGGCGGCCGACATCCTGGCGCGCTGGGTGCTGGCGCCGCAGGAGCTGCCGGTGGGGGTGCTCACGGCGGCCCTTGGTGGCACGTACCTGCTGTGGCTGATGCACCGCCGCACCACCCAGGGTGGTTTGCTATGAATTCAATAGCTATCGGCGCTTATGGGATAAGCGCTAGCATTGGAAATCGCTTGATATTGCAGGGCATTGACCTGCAACTGCCCGCCGGGCGCTGGGTCAGCATCGTCGGCCCGAACGGTGCGGGCAAGTCCACCCTGCTCAAGGTGCTGGCGGGCCTGTTGCCCCGCACCTCGGTGCAGGGCGAAGTGCGCTTGCTCGGGCGCCCCCTGACCCAGATTCCTGCGCGCGAGCGCGCCCGCCAGTTGGCCTGGCTGGGCCAGAACGAAGGCTCGGCCGACGACCTCGCCAGCTACGACGTGGCCATGCTGGGCCGCTTGCCGCACCAAGCCTGGCTGGCGCCACCGGGTGCGGCCGACCATATCGCCGTCGAGCAGGCGCTGCGCACCACGCAGGCCTGGGACTGGCGCCACCGGCCGCTGTCGCAGCTCTCGGGCGGGGAGCGTCAGCGCGTGCTGCTGGCCCGCGCCCTGGCCGTGCAGGCTGAGGTGCTGCTCATGGACGAGCCGCTGGCCAACCTCGACCCGCCGCACCAGACCGATTGGCTGCACACCATGCGCGCCCTGGTGGACGCGGGCGGCACGGTGGTCAGCGTGCTGCACGAGCTGTCACTCGCGCTGCAGGCTGACGACATGGTGGTGATGGCGAATGGCTGCGTGCTGCACCAGGGCGCCTGCGATGCGCCGGGCACACACGCCGCACTGGAGCAGGTTTTTGACCACCGCATCCATGTGCGGCATCTGGACGGAATGTGGGTGGCGCTGCCATCGATGCAACGTCACAACAAGACCAAGGAGTGGACGCATGAACATTGAATCGGGTTTTTCGCAGGTGGCGCAGTCGTTGCTGTGGCCAGTGCTGATATTGGTGGGCCTGGCGTTTGTCTACGCCCTGTGGTCAGGCGGCGCCACCCTCATGGAGGCTTGGCAGCGCTGGCGCCAGCCGCAGTACCGCTCGCTGCGCGTGGCGCCCGAGCTGTCGATGGAGGAGCTCGAGCTGCAGCTGGTCCGCCAGGTGGAGCCCGTGCGCCTGCTGAGCCGCCTGTCGCCCATGCTGGGGCTGATTGCCACCATGATTCCCCTGGGCCCTGCACTGCAAAGCGTGGCGGCGGGCAACGGTCAGCAAGCGTTGGCCGTGTTCAGCGGCGCGTTCGCAGGCGTGGTGCTGGCGCTGGCCGCCGCGTCGGTGGGGCTGGTGGTGTATTCGGTGCGCCGCCGCTGGCTGCTGGCCGAACTGCTGGCCGTGCGCAAAGAGCGCGGGGTGGCAGCATGAGCGCCGCGCCGCACGCGGCACACCGCGGTGCGCAGCACGAAGCTACGTTATGACTTTGCGTCACCTGAACGTCCTTGCCGAGGACGATGACGACCCGATGCTGTCTGCCGTGAACCTGGTGGATGTGTTCCTGGTGCTCGTGGTGGCCCTGCTCACAGCCGTCGCCGTGCAAACGCAGACCAGTGCCAATGAGAGCGTCACCATCATCCGCAACGCCGGCCAGCCCGACATGGAAGTGGTGGTGCGCGA
>JBBSRE010000015.1:0-18465 GCA_038243365.1 Burkholderiales bacterium
GGTCACCCCGCCGCGGTTTGGCGCGCTGCCTGGCGTCCGACTGCCCGGGCCGCCGAGTGTTCGCCCCCGGCCCCCCCCCCCCCCCCCCCCCGCGGGCGCCCCCCCCCCCCCCTGGTGGGGTGGGGGGGCCCCCCCCCCCCCCCCCCCCGCCGCAGTAGCGGCAACACCCGCGGCCACCCAGGTGGCGCGGTCGAAAAGCAAGGAAAGCATCACGCCCAGCAGAGCCAGGACCCCCGCGAAACCCAGCCCCCAGGAAAGCGGCACCGCGTTGGCCAATAGAATTCCGGCGATCGATGGGATCTGCCAAGCCAGCCAGTTCAGCACCGCGGCACCCCAGAAGTACGGCAATTGATCGGCCCCAGGCTGAGGGCGCGGGAACCGCTTCATGAAGGCGACAAAGATCAGGTCGCCGCTGAAATACCCGATCGCCAGGCGCCGGCGCAGTGGCTGTGTTTGGAAATAGCTGCGCCACATGCTGCTGAAGATGACGAAGCGCAAATTCACGCAGGCTGCAGTGAGCCAGACCACCCACAACGGCGCGCCTACCGCCAGCAGCGGGATGACGGAGAGCTGCGCGCTGCCGGCATACACGGCAAGCGACATCAAGAGCGCAATCCAAATGCCCATGCCACTTTTGACCATGGCCACACCCGTGACCAGCCCCCAAGCCGCCACGCCCAGCGCTGGACCGATCAGATCGCGCACGCCTTCCCGGAACGCGCTCTGGCGGCTGTATTCCAGCGCCTGGCGCAGGTTCATGCCGGAGGTCCCTGCGGAAGAAGGGGTTCAACCGCGACCGCGAACGCCATGCCCACGTGCACCGATGCGCCACGCGCAAAGTCGGCGGCACTGACTGGCTTCCCACCTGGCCGCTGGAGTCGGGTCAACAGCAAGGCCCCCTCGCCGCATGACACCGTGATTCCGCGCTCATTTATGGAAAAAATATGCCCGTAACGCTTATCCATATTGGGAAGTACGCTATCAATTTCGCAATGTAGCACCTTGATCGTCTCGCTGCCCAGCTGCGTCGTGGCTCCGGGCGCAGGGGTGAACGCCCGGACATGTCGGTGGATGGTTTCCGCAGACTGACGCCAGTCAATCCGCCCCTCCGCCTTCGAGATCTTTTGCGCGTATGTGATGCCTTGCGCTGGCTGCAGGGTGCGCGGTACAGGGGCATTCCTCAAGCGGCGCAGCATATCAACCACCATGATTCCGCCCAGTGGTGCCAACCGGTCGTGCAACGCGGCAGTGGTGTCGGCCGGTGCAATATCGAGGGACTGCATGGACAGGATGTCACCGGTGTCCAGCCCGGCGTCCATCTGCATGATGGTGATGCCGGTTTGCAGGTCACCTGCTCCGATGGCCCTGTGAATCGGCGCCGCGCCGCGCCAGCGCGGCAGCAGGCTGGCATGGATGTTGACGCAGCCCAGCCGCGGCGCATCTAGCACCCATTGCGGAAGGATGAGGCCATAGGCAGCCACCACCATCACATCTGCCTGCGCTGCTTCGAGCGCCGTCCGCGCGCGCTCAGCGTCCTGAGCAAATCGCCCATCGAGCCGCAATCCTTGGGGCTGCTCGACCGGGATGCCACGCTCATCCGCAAGTTGCTTGACGACCGAGGGCTGCAACTTCATGCCTCTGCCCGAGGGACGATCCGGCTGCGTGAACACCAATGGCACCACAAAGCCGGCCTCCAGAATGCACTCCAGTGCTCGCCGGGCGAAAACCGGCGTGCCGGCGAATACGACGTTCATGTGGCGGCAAGTCCTTTTTTTAAATGCACTCAATGAGCTGTTGCCTGCACCCTGACGCGCCGCGCATTGTTACCAGCAAACGCCTAGACCTGACAACAAACGGCAGCGAGACTGGCGCCTCAACGGTAGCGGTCGTCGGCCAGCGGGTCTTCTGAAAGCTCAACGCGCTGGAAAACCCCCGCTTTGTCAAACCCCACCCGTGCCAGCCGCCAGACGTCGTACTCAAGCCAGGAATAGGTCCAGAGCAATCCGCCCCCGTCATCGACCAGCGACTTGCGCGCCGGCGGGCCAAATTCCAGCTGCACCGCCGCCGCGTCACCGCCGCGCTTGGCAAGCGCGGCGAAACGCGCTTGGCTGAGCGCCCGACGGCGCTCCACCAGCTGGCCATTGGCATCGAAATCCAGACTTTCTACTTCCCCAGGTCGCACCGCGTAGAACAAGCGCTGCCCTGGCTCCAATGCATATCGCGCGCGCGGCTCACCCATCAGCGTGAGCACGGCTTCCAGCTTGTTGCCCGATTGCGCAGGGGTGACAGAGCCGCACGCAACCAAGGCGCCGCTCACTGCCAGTGCGCAGAGAGTGCGGCGGGCGACTGAGACGGCATTCATTCCCGCTCCTCCCGCTGGCGCTTGATCATCTTGGAGCGAATGCGGTTACGTTTGAGTGGCGACAGGTACTCCACGAACACTTTCCCAAGCAGATGATCCATTTCATGCTGGATACACACTGCGAGCAGATCTTGTGCTTCGAGCGTCACCATGGCCCCTTGAAGATCCTGCGACTGCACGCGAACCTTGGCTGCCCGTTCGACGCCGTCATAAATGCCGGGGACCGACAGGCAGCCCTCGTCGGAGACGTGCATCTCCTCGCTCGCCCACACGATTTCGGGGTTCACCAGCACGATGGGCTGGTTGCGCTCTTCGGACACATCGATCACCACCAGCCGCTCGTGGATGTCCACTTGCGTCGCTGCAAGGCCAATGCCGTGCGCGTCGTACATCGTCTCAAGCATGTCCTGCGCAATCTTGCGCACGCGCTCGTCGACTGCAGCCACGCGCGCCGCCACGGTGTGCAAACGTGCGTCGGGATAACAAAGAATAGGAAGAAGTGCCATAGCGTTTACGAAAATATGTCGCTATTTTCGCCACTTTCAATAACCTGCGGCAGAGCGCAGGCCAATAATCGTTGCTCAATCAAGGCCTTAAGCAGAGAATCTCAGTTGATTTGTAACGTCTTGGTGCGTCATTCGCATCTGAAAACAACGCGGCATCAGTGAGGGGCAGGGAACAATGAACCGAAATAAGACACGTAGCGCCGCGCGGCGACACAGCCTGAGTACCGTCTGTGGAGCGGTGGCGCTGGTCGCTATCGCTATGGGGGCCACGCCGGCCTTGGCCCAGAAATATCCGATCACCGCCGATCAGCGCGCTACGGCGCAGCAGACCGCAAACCGCGGAGTGCCGGTTGCCGATCTCACGCCTAACGCGCCCGACGTGTACGTGGTGAAGCGAGGAGACACGCTGTGGGCTATTTCTGGCCTTTATTTGAAGAAACCTTGGCGCTGGCCAGAGCTGTGGGGCATGAACCTCGACAGCATTGCCAATCCGCACCTCATTTTCCCGGGCCAGACTTTGTACCTGGATCGAACGGGTGGCTATGCGCGGCTGCGCACCAGTCGTTCGGGGGCGCCTGAAGATGTCCGTCTTTCTCCGCGCGTGCGCACAGACGGCCTTGCGGACCTTGCCCTGCCCACGCTGCAGCCTCATCTGATCGAGCCGTTCCTCGTCGAGCCCCAAGTGGTAGACGCCGGCACGCTCGAAAAAGCGCCTCGCATAGTCGCTACGGTGGAAGAGCGCGTGCTGATGGCCGCCGGCGACCGTGCTTACGCCCGCGGCGGCAGCACAACGCCCGTGCGCATTGCCCCAGGGGAGCCCCGTTACTTCGGCATCTACCGCAATGCCGTGGCACTCAAAGACCCGGTCTCCGGCGAAGTGCTTGGCTATGAAGCGCAGTACGTGGGAAAGGCCGAGCTGGTGCGCGGTGAGTCGCTGGCAGAAAAGCCTGACGGCAAAGGCGGCTTCATCACCGACATCGTCCCGGCCACTGTGGACATTGTGAGCACCCGCGAGGAAGTACGCGCGGGCGACCGGCTGCTGCCGGCTGCCAAACGTGGCTTTATGAGCTACGTGCCACGTGCGCCTGAAAGCCAGGTCGATGCGCGTGTCGTGTCCATTTATGGCGGCGCAGCATTTGCCAATGCTGGCCAGAACCAGGTGATTGCCATCAACCGTGGGCAACGTGATGGGATGGAAAGCGGCATGGTGCTGCAATTGCTCAGCGCCGGTCAGCGCCTCAAGGACCCTACGGACGAAGCCCGCGCCATCATCCAGCTACCCAATGAAAAAAATGGCGTGGCCATGGTGTTCCGCACTTTTGATCGCGTCTCCTACGCCTTGATTCTGGATGTGCGCAACACAGTGCGCGTGGGCGACCTCCTTATTAATCCCGACTGAGCGCTGAGCTGTCGGGGTGGTGCCGCCCAGGCGTCGCTGCACCGTGAGCCCGTCAGCGCATCACTGTTCGCATGGACACGCAGGAACTTGCTGCTTGGCTGCGGCTAGGCGCCGCACGCGGCGTTGGGCCTACTGCAACGCGGCGTTTGCTCGCTGCCTTTGGCAGCGTCGAAGGCATCTTTGCCCAGAGTCGCGCCGAGCTGGAGCCCTACCTTAGCCCTGCGCAGATTCGGGCGCTCACTGCAAGTGATGTTGAAGGAGCCGCACTGCTCGCAGCGACTGCTGATTGGTTGTCAGCGAGCGGCGATGACGGCTTGGCTCGGCACATCACGCCGCTTGGACATCCCCTCTATCCCGCCGCTCTGCTCGACATTGACGATCCGCCGCTCCTGCTCTATGTGCTGGGCAGCCAAAATCATCTGATCGGGGAAAGTTTTCCAGGGCACCGTGACAGCACGGTCGCCATCGTGGGCAGCCGCAATCCGACACCGCAAGGTGCCGCCAATGCGCACAGCTTTTCGGCAGCGCTTCGCGGCGCCGGCCTGTGCGTCGTTTCGGGGCTGGCTGCTGGTATCGACGCGGCGGCGCACGAAGGTGCGCTGGAAATGATGGACACTCCCGGCCGGCCGGCAACGATGGCCGTGGTGGGCACTGGGCTCGACAGGGTATACCCCGCGCGCCATCGCGAGTTGGCGCGGCGAGTCGCTGCTCATGGCGTGATCATCAGCGAGTACCCCATTGGCACACCGCCGCTCGCAGCCAACTTTCCGCGCCGCAACCGCATCATTTCAGGGCTGGCCCGGGGCGTGCTGGTAGTCGAGGCAGCGCCCGCATCCGGCTCGCTTATCACGGCACGCATGGCAAGCGAACAGGGCCGTGAAGTGTTCGCGATACCGGGCTCGATTCACGCCATTCAATCGCGCGGTTGCCACGCACTGATCAAGCAAGGCGCCAAGCTGGTGGAGACGCTTGAGGACATATTGGAAGAGTTGCCGCCCAGAGCGGTGGAAGCAGAGCCCACGTCACAGACCGTTGGCAGCGCCATGACGGAGTCCGCGCTGCTGAACGCGTTGGGTTTCGATCCCGCCGGCTTGGACGCTTTGCAGGCACGCACAGGAATGGCAACGGCGCAGCTGCAGGTGGAGCTGCTGGAACTGGAGCTGGACGGAGAAGTCGCGCGCCTGCCAGGCGGTCTTTTTCAGCGCGTAATTCGAGCATAGCGATGGCTGCAGAAAAATGGACGCCGCCCATCCATTTTCCCAACCTGACCGCCCGTTAGCGAGCATTCTCCCGCCATGACATTCGGCTGCCAGCGGCAAATATGACGTGACATGACGCTTGCGCACCATGCCTAAGCTAGCTGCGCTGGCGCTAGCCGAGAAGCCGCTCCGGGTTGGCATCGAGCTTGGCGATCGCATCGCGTGTGGCGCGCACCGTAAGCCCGTCCTCCTCACGTGCTACCAGCAGGCCGCTTTGCAGATACGCCGCGAGTCTTCGCATCTGAATCAGATAGCTCATTCCGTCATTGGCCACAAACAGGTGCAACTGTTTGCGTTCACTGTGCCAAGCGTATTGCACGTGCGCGGTACTGCCGTTATGGTCCAGCGTGAACCAGTTGCCAAGCGGAAGTTGCTGAGCCCAAGCCATCATGGCTTCTTCTACGGGCGCACCGTTATCGGCAATCACCTGCAGGGCATGGGCATCGATCCCCGTCATCATTTCGATGTGTTCAGCGTCGAGTGGAAGTTCACCCAAAACGGCGTCGCCCAAGAACTCTTCAACGTTGGCCAGACGCCGCGCCATGGCTTCAATGTGTTCCAGCGGAATCGGTGCGGTCTTCGAGAGAAATGCTTCCGCGAGCGTATCGGTGAGCACCTTGATCTGGGTGTCCTGCGCGTCTCCCACCACACCCAACATGGCCAGACCCTCGCGCAAGCGCTGCAAAATTGCGGGCAGGCTCTGAATCACCTGAGCCCGCTCGCTTCTGTTCGGCTTTGCACTGGCGGCCCAGACCAAGTCAGCGGCAGTGCGTCTGAAGGAGACCGTTTCCGGATGCTGAGAGCCATTTCGCACGGCTGACAACGCCAGCACCTCCGCCCACACCTTGAAAAGAAACTCACGTACCTCATCGCGTACTGGCATGTCGTTCAACATGGTCCGCAGCTCGATGGTGTACTTGATTGCGAGGGTTTCCTTCTGCTCCACCTGCTGGGCCACACTGACGAGCTTCGCCGTTCCATGCTTTTCAGTCAGGTGCTTGGAAAGAAATTTCTCGAACTCGTCGTGCACCAGCTGGAAAACGCGCCGCCCGGTTTCAGGATACTGCTCGATTACCTGAACAATGCGTCGCACTTCGGTTTCAAGCGCGCCCCCGCTGATGGCTGCAGCGTCGAAACCGAGTGCCACCGCCCCCATGCGGTCGATCAGCTTGCGCGCAGGATGGTTGACGTTACTGAAAAATTCCGGCTCCGCCAGCGCCACGCGCAGCACCGGAACCTGAAGCCGAGCAAACCAGACCCGCACCGCAGGCGCTATGCGGTCCTCGGCCAAGATGCTCTGGAACATCAAGGCCACCACCTCGATGATTGCCTTCTCACCGTCCGTCTCGGCTTTTTGCTTCAGCTCTGCCGAGCGCTCACGCACATTGCCTGCCACCTGCAACACCGTGGCAGGCGTGTACTCTTCGACAAAGGCGCCCACAGTGCTGTAATACGTGTCTGCTTGCACGCGGTGCGCCGCCAGCGCGTGGGCGAGCGCGGCAGAGGCAGGCGGGGCATGCTCCATCACGTCCGCGCCAATAGCGGGCACCAGCAGTCGTCGCAGCTGCATCATCACGCCTTGGGCCCGGCTGCGTGCCCTGACGAGAGGAGTGGCTTCGAAGCCGCCGGAGCCACCGGAGGCATATCCGCCTGACGAAGCGCCACGTCCACCAGCGGAATAGCCCCCGGAATGCGCATAGCTGCTGGAGCCGCTGCCTGCAGGCCGATGCATCGCGCCACCCATAGGCGCGCCCATGGAACGACCCGATTGCAGAGCGTGCCGCGATTGTTCCAGCGCCTGTGAGGCAAAGCCTCCGACGCTGCGCTGCGCGCTTGACCGAGCAGCACCACCCGGATCGGCAGAGGGGGCCCGAACGCGCACCCGCATCTCGCGCTCAGCGCTCACGCCCTGGTCTGCCAAAAAGCGGTTGCACTCCTCGTACCCGGTCTGCATGACAGCCGTGACGGCGCGTTGCAGCGGTTCGATGCACAACTGCAGATCGTCGCGTGGCAGCTGCACCTTGAGCCAAGATTCCACAAGCAACAAACTGACAGTTTCGGGCCGGAACAAGTCCGTCGCCGACAGCTCGGGCTCTCCCAAAGATCGCATGCGAAGGCGCAGTGCATCGAAAGCCGGCGCCACTTCCTCCATGGCGGTTAGTGCGATGCGCGAGGCGATGATCTTGTTCTCAACTACCTCTTCGCCCAGCAGTTCGAGCTTATCGAGCCTGCCTTCCTGTAAGGACAACAAAGAGCTCGGTGCAGGCGATGCAGCAGCGCTGGGTACCGATTCTGCAAAGCTTAACCGCAGCGCGTCGAGCCAACCGTTCCGTTTTTGGCCAAACAGCTGCCAAGCATCTCGGCGCTTTTGCATGTCTCGCTGAGTGCCGGTCTGTTCCATCAAAGCCGTGAGGAAATCTCCCACCGCTTGATCGATTTGAGACAGTCCCGCCTTGAGGCGCGCCACCCACCGCTCCCGCGCCTGGCGGGCAAGCTTGGTTTTGGAGTAACTGGACGGAGACGGCGCCTGCATTTTCGAATATTAGTCTGGAAGCGCCATGCTGCGCTTACCTATCTGTGCGGGAAAACACAGCTTGCACATTCTTGGGGTTTTAAGCGCTCGGCCAAGTCTTGCCATGCAGTCATACCGTGGCGCCAGCGTTGGGATCATTGGGGTCTCCATCGCCGCGGGGGGTCTTGATCAGATCCTCTCGCTTGACGCCCAGCCACATGGCGATGGCTGCCGCCACGAAAACCGACGAATAAATGCCGAAGAGGATGCCGATCGTAAGCGCCAGAGCAAAGTAATGAAGACTAGGACCACCAAAGAAAAACATGGACAGCACCATGGCCTCAGTCGAGGCGTGGGTGATGATGGTACGACTCATGGTGCTGGTAATGGCGTGGTCGATCACTTCGTGGGTATTCATCTTGCGAAATCGCCTGAACGCCTCTCGAATCCGGTCGAAGATCACGACCGATTCGTTGACCGAGTAGCCCAGCACCGCCAACACCGCCGCCAGCACGGACAGCGAGAACTCCCACTGGAAGAACGCGAAAAACCCCAGGATGATCACCACGTCGTGCAGGTTGGCAATGATGGCGGCGACGCCAAACTTCCATTCGAAGCGCATCGCCAGATAAAGGACGATGCCCAAAACCACCATCCCGAGTGCCATCAGCCCGCCACGCACCAGTTCCTCGCCCACCTGTGGGCCGACGAACTCCGTACGCCGCAGCGTAACGCTCGGGTCCTGGGCCTTGAGAGCGCCGATGACCCGCTCGCTTTGCTGGGCAGACGTCACGCCCTTTTGCGCCGGCAGGCGGATCATCACGTCGCGCGAAGTGCCGAAGCTCTGCACCTGCACATCAGGAAAACCGAGTGTCGCTACAGCGTCGCGCACGTCCGAGAGTTCGGCCGGCTGCGAGTACGCGACTTCCATCACCGTGCCGCCCGTAAATTCGACGGACAGATGCAACCCGCGTGAAAACAGGAAAAATACCGCCAGCGCAAAGGTGGCAAACGAAATCGCGTTGAAGATCAACGCGTGCTTCATGAAAGGAATGTCTTTCTTGATGCGGAAAAATTCCATGCTCGTCTTTCAGGATACCGAAGGCGCGCCCCGACAGTGGGACAGCGCGCCAGGAGGCAAGTGCTACAAGGTCTTGACGACGGCGTTTTTCTGGGACGGCTCGGGCTTCCAGATCTGTCCGATCGACAGGCTCTTGAGCTTCTTCTGGCCGCCATACCAGAGGTTGACCAAGCCGCGCGAGAAGAACACGGCCGAAAACATGCTGGTCAGAATGCCCAACACGTGCACTACGGCAAAGCCGCGCACCGGGCCTGAGCCGAAGGCCAACAAAGCCAAGCCAGCGATCAACGTCGTCACGTTTGAATCCAGGATCGTGGTCCACGCGCGGTCATAACCGATGTTGATCGCCATCTGGGGTGATGCGCCTTCGCGCAATTCTTCGCGGATGCGCTCGTTGATGAGCACGTTCGAGTCGATGGCCACGCCGAGCGCAAGTGCCATGGCTGCAATGCCGGGCAGAGTCAAGGTGGCCTGCAGCATCGAGAGCACCGCTAGCAGCAGCAGGATGTTGACCGACAGTGCAATGCTTGAGAACACGCCAAACAGCATGTAGTAGGCGCACATGAAGACCACGATGGCGACCATGCCCCAGACCACGCTGTTGATACCGCGAGCGATGTTGTCGGCACCCAGGCTCGGGCCGATGGTGCGCTCCTCAATGATTTCCATGGGAGCAGCCAGCGAGCCTGCGCGCAGCAGCAAAGCCGTGTCATTGGCTTCCCCCGTGGTCATGCTCCCCGAGATCTGCACGCGGCCGCCGCCGATTTCCGAGCGGATGACAGGCGCCGTGACCACTTCGCCCTTTCCTTTTTCGAACAGCACGATGGCCATACGCTTGCCGATGTTCTCGCGCGTGATGTCCTTGAAAACGCGCGAGCCCTTGGCGTCAAGCGTCAGATTGACCGTGGGCTCCTGCGTCTGACCGTCGAAGCCGGGTTGGGCGTCGGTGAGATTCTCCCCGGTCAGGACGACCTGCTTCTTGACGATGACCGGCCGCTGGTTGCGATCCAGGTATTTCTCGTCGCCAAACGGCACCGGGCCGCTGCCGATCTCAGCCGCTCGCGCTTCGGTGCCTTCGTCGACCATGCGCACTTCGAGCGTGGCCGTGCGGCCCAGAATATCCTTGGCCTTGGCGGTGTCCTGCACGCCGGGCAGCTGCACCACGATGCGGTCCAGGCCTTGTTGTTGAATCACGGGCTCAGCCACACCTAGCTCATTGATTCGGTTGTGCAGCGTGGTGATGTTCTGCTTGAGCGCCTGCTCCTGTACCCGGCGAGTGGCTTCGGGCTTGATGCTGGCGCGCAGGCGCTGGCCGCCGTCGGCATTGTCAGTCACTGCAACGGCAAGGTCGGGGAACTGGTCCGCGATCAGGTTGCGCGCCGCCGTCACTGCGGCGTCGTCGCGCAGGCGAACGTCGATGTTGTCGCCCTCACGGGAAATGCCGCCATGGCGAATGCTCTTGTCTCGCAAGGTGGTGCGCAGGTCGCCTGCATACGACTCGGCTTTTTTGGTCAGCGCTGCCTGCATGTCCACTTGCAGCATGAAGTGCACGCCGCCGCGCAAATCCAGGCCTAGATACATCGGGTCTGCGTGGATCGCCGAGAGCCATGCCGGAGAGCGCGACACCAGGTTCAGCGCAACGATATAAGGCGGATCTTGCGGATCAGGAATCAGCGCCTTCTCGATGACGTCTTTGGCTTTGAGCTGGATGTCGGGCGTATCGAAGCGCGCTCGCACGGAAGTGCCTTCCAGCGCCAGCATGTCGGGCGTCACACCCGCAGCCTTCAAGGCCTCGCGCACTTGGGCTTCCACCGCCGAATCGACCTTGATGGTGGCCTTGGCCGACGACACTTGCACGGCTGGTGCTTCGCCAAAGAAATTCGGCAGGGTGTAGAGCACCCCCACCAGCAGCACGACCACCAGGATGGCGTACTTCCAGACCGGAAAACGGTTCATGTTCGGGCTTCCCTCAGCGGAAACAAAAAAATGCGGTGGCCGCGCAAGCGACCCGTGGCGCGCGGCTACCGCATGGGGCTGGCCGGGTGCACCAGCCGCAGGGCTTATTGTTTGATGGTGCCCTTGGGCAGCACCTGCACCAACGCAGCGCGCTGTACCTGTACTTCGACACCGTTGGTGATCTCAACGTGCAGGTACTGCTCGGACAGGCGCGTGACCCGGCCCAGCATGCCACCGCCGATGACCACTTCATCGCCCTTGGCGATGGCCTCGACCATGGCGCGGTGCTCTTTCTGGCGCTTCATCTGGGGACGAATCATCACGAAATACAGCACTACGAACATCAGCACCAGCGGCAGCATGCCGGTGATGGTCGACATCATGTCGCCGCCAGCGGCGGGGGCTGCGGGCGCGGTCTGGGCAAAAGCAGAAGAAATAAACAAGAGAAACTCCAGGGAAAGCAGATAAAACAGGCGGACCCAGCACAGCAGCCTGCAAAAGAGGCAGGCAGGCAGGATGCAAGCGCGCCATTGTATGCGGCTCGCTTTTGCGCCGAAACGGCGGGGCAAACGCCGGAGCAGCAAGGGGGCCGCTGCTGCGGAAAAATGAAGAAAAACAGGCTCTAACGCTTATCCAGAAAGCGCAGGCAGCTCTTTAATTCATAGCATTCATGCAGTTTTGCGCGCCCTCTCCGGTTGGCGCCACTGCGTCATGAGCGCTTCCCACTTCGGCCGAGCAGCAGCCAGATGGCGTTCCTTGACGTGCCCGTAGCCGCGGATGTCTTCCGGAATGCTGGCGATTTCAACCGCCAGCGCCAGGTTGTCGGCTCGCAAGCCTTGCAGCAGTTCGTCGACGCAGGCTCGGTACTCGCCGATCAGGGCACGCTCGACCTTGCGCTCCTCGCTGTAACCGAAAAGGTCAAGCTTGGTGCCGCGCACACCCTTCAACTTGGCCAGCACGCCAAACGCCTTGCGCATCCACGGACCAAAAGGCTGCTTGACCAACTCACCCTTGTTGTTGCGTTTGGCGAGCAGTGGCGGCGCCAGGTGGTGCACCACTTTGTAGTCGCCTTCAAACATTCCCGCGATCCGATCGGTGAAGGCGCGGTCGGTGTGCAGCCGGGCGACCTCGTACTCGTCCTTGTAGGCCATGAGTTTGAACAGGTAGCGGGCCACGGCTTCAGCAACGCGCGTGCTGCCTAGCGGCGCCTCGGCCGCCTGCACCTTGGCCACAAAGGCCTGGTAGGTGTCGGCATACGCTCCATTCTGGTAAGCGGTCAGGAACTCGGTGCGGCGCGCCACGGTGTTTTGCAGCGTGGGCTTGCGCACAAACTCGATCACCTGGGCCGGAGCCAGCAGGGTCTGCACGGCGGCCAGATCGTGCGCGCAGCGGCGGCCCCATTCAAAGGCCGCCTTGTTGTTGTCAATCTGCACGCCGTTGAGCTCGATGGCGCGCATCAGCGCCGCGTGCGACAGCGGGACACGTCCCTTTTGCCAAGCAAATCCCAGCATCAGCGGGTTGGTGTAGATGCTGTCGCCCAGCATCTGCGTGGCCACACGCTCGGCGTCGAAACTGCCCACCAGCTCGTGGCCAACGGCCGCCAGTATGGCCGCCTCGCACTGCGCGCCGGGGAACTGCCACTGCGGATTGGTGACAAACGCTGCCGTCGGCGTGCCATGGGTATTGAGCGCCACAAAGGTGCGGCCCGCCTGCATGACCGACAGCGTGGCGGGGTTGGCCGCCACGATGGCGTCGCAGCCGATCACCAGATCGGCCTTCGCAATGTCGACCTTGGTGGTGTGGATGCTTTCCTGCCGGTTGGCGATCTGCACATGACTCCAGGTGGCGCCGCCTTTTTGTGCCAGGCCTCCCGCGTCTTGCGTGACGATGCCCTTGCCTTCCAGGTGCGCCGCCATGCCCAGCAGCGAGCCAATGGTGATGACGCCTGTGCCGCCGACGCCGCCGACCACGATGCCCCAGGGCTGCTCGGCACTCGGCAACACCGGCTCAGGGATGGGTGGCAGCGCCGCGCTCTCACCCTTGGCCTCCTTTTTGGGTTTCTTCAACTGGCCACCTTCAACGGTAACAAAGCTCGGGCAGAAACCGTCCACGCACGAATAGTCCTTGTTGCAGGTGCTCTGGTTGATGCGGCGCTTGCGGCCGAATTCGGTTTCCACTGGTTCGACCGAAAGACAGTTGGATTTGACAGAGCAATCGCCGCAACCCTCGCACACCAGCTCATTGATGACCACGGTCTTGGTGGCCTGCGGCATCAGGCCGCGCTTCCTGCGCCGGCGTTTTTCCGTGGCGCAGGTCTGGTCATAAATCAGGATGGTGCAGCCAGGCACCTCGCGCAGTTCGCGCTGAATGCGGTCGAGCTCGCGGCGGTGGTGCACGGTCACACCGTCGGCCAGCGCGGCGCCGTCGTATTTCTCAGGCTCGTCGCTGACGATGACGATCTGGCCCGCGCCTTCCGATTTCACGCTGTTCATGATCTGCAGTACCGAGTGGCCTTCCGGCCGCTCCCCCACCTGTTGGCCACCCGTCATGGCCACCGCATCGTTGTACAGAATCTTGTAGGTGATGTTCACGCCCGCCGCGATGGCCTGACGGATCGCCAGCAAGCCACTGTGGAAATAGGTGCCGTCTCCCAGGTTGGCAAACACGTGCGCGTCGGTGGTGAACGGTGCCTGGCCCACCCAGGTGACGCCTTCGCCGCCCATCTGCGTGAAGGTGCTGGTACTGCGGTCCATCCACACCGTCATGTAGTGGCAGCCAATGCCGGCCACCGCGCGCGAACCTTCGGGCACGCGGGTGCTGGTGTTGTGCGGGCAGCCGCTGCAGAACCAGGGCGCGCGCTCGCCAGTCTCTAGCTGCGGCGCAGCCAGAGCGCGTTCACGTGCCTCGACGATAGCGAGGCGGCTGTCCATGCGCGCCACCACGTCATCAGGCACGCCCAGCTTTTTCAAACGCTTGGCAATCGCCTTGGCAATGATGGCCGGCGTGAGGTCGGCCTTGGCTCGCAGCAGCCAGTTCTGGCTGGGGTTGGGCATGGACCATTCGCCACCCTGGCCATTCTCGCCTTCGGTTTCGTCAAACTTTCCGAGCACCGTCGGCCGCACATCTGAGCGCCAGTTGTAGAGCTCTTCCTTGATCTGGTATTCGATGACCTGGCGCTTTTCCTCGATGACCAGAATCTCTTGCAGGCCCTGCGCAAAGTCACGCGTGATGGTGGCTTCCAGCGGCCAGACCACGTTGACCTTGTGCACGCGGATACCCAGCTGGCGGCAGGTGGCGTCGTCCAGCCCCAGGTCGACCAGCGCCTGGCGTGTGTCGTTGTAGGCCTTGCCGCTGGCGATGAGACCAAAGCGGTCATTCGGGCCTTCGATCACGTTGTGGTTGAGCTTGTTGGCACGCACATAGGCCAGCGCGGCGTACCACTTGTAATCCATCAAGCGCGCTTCCTGTTCCAGCGGCGCATCGGGCCAGCGGATATGCAAGCCACCAGGCGGCATGGCGAAATCTTCCGGCATCACGATGTTCACGCGGTCCGGGTCGACCGACACGCTGCTGGACGACTCCACCACTTCCTGAATCGTCTTCATGCCCGACCACAGCCCCGAAAAACGGCTCATGGCAAAGGCGTGCAGGCCCATGTCCAGGATGTCCTGCACATTGCTGGGGAAAAACACCGGCAGGCCACAGGCCTTGAAGATGTGATCACTCTGGTGCGGCGCCGTGCTGCTCTTGCTGATGTGGTCGTCGCCCGCAATCGCGATCACGCCGCCGTGCTGGGCGGTGCCGGCCATGTTGGCGTGCTTGAACACGTCGGAGCAGCGGTCCACCCCCGGGCCCTTGCCATACCAGATGCCAAAGACGCCGTCGTACTTCTTGCTCTGCGGGTACAGGTCGAGCTGCTGCGTGCCCCACACCGCCGTCGCGCCAAGCTCTTCGTTCACGCCCGGTTGAAAAACGATGTGGTTTTCGGCCAGATGCTTTTTGGCCGCCCACAGCGATTGGTCATACGTACCGAGCGGACTGCCGCGATATCCGCTGATAAAACCGCCAGTGTTGAGACCGTTGGCGGCGTCCCGCTGACGCTGCAGCATCGGCAGGCGCACCAGCGCCTGCACCCCGCTCATCATGGCCCGCCCTTGGCCCAGCGTGTAGCGGTCCTCCAGGCTGACGGTTTCAAGGGCCTTGCGGATGTGCTCGGGCAGGGGGGCATTCATGTACTGTCTCCGGTTTTTTTGTTGGCCGCCGCTGCTCGTGGCGCAGCGATGGGGCAGCTGCGGGCGCCAGGTCAGCGCTCGCAACTCTCGCCGAGCCAGTGTAGAGTGGCGCTCCGGATAAGTGTTTGCTTTCTTTGCGCGAATATCGCTCGTTGACGCAAGAACCTTTCGCACAGAGGCGGTTTTTTGAATAGTTTGGACAAATTTGACGTCGCCATCTTGGGCGAGCTGCAGCGTGAAGCGCGGATCACCAATGCCGAGCTGGCACACCGGGTGGGCCTGTCAGCCGCGCCCTGTTGGCGCCGGGTGCGGGCGCTGGAAGACGCCGGCTACATCCTGGGTTACCGCGCCGAGATCGACCGGCGCAAGATTGGCTTGGGCGTGCTGGCGTTTGTGCGGCTGGATGCGGATCGCAACACCGGCGGCGTCACCCTGGCCATGGAGGAAGCCATCCGCAAGATCCCCGAAGTCATTGCCTGCCACTACATCAGTGGCACCGGCACCTTCGAGTTGCAAGTAGTGGCGCGCGACCTGGATGCCTTCTCACAATTCGCCCGCGATGTTCTGCTGCACCTGCCCAATGTGAAAGACCTGCACACCAGTTTTTCACTAGGAGAGGTGAAGGCCGCCGGCGCGCTGCCGCTCACGCAGCTGGAGAGCTGAGGACCTGCGTCACTCCGCCGGCCTGTTTGGTGTCGCTGATCTATCCGGACTGAGTTCAATGAGGCTTGGTATTGGAAAGTAATCGGATTTGTCCAGACTCCGAAAGATCGCCTAAAGCGCCATGCCGCTTGCTGAAACAGCACCGATAACGTTGAGTGCCTGTCTGCCCCTTTCCCGCGCGAGCGTGAAGACAAGGCACTGCGCCGCAAGCTTGCGGCCTTCGACTTCGTGGAAATGGGGTGCGCTACGCGTGTACTCTGACGCGGAGGTTGACCAGGCAGCTGGCGCGGCGAACTAACCCCGAGGCTCCGCCTTATTTGGGGGAATCCTGCGGTGCGCAGCTCGTGCGCGATGACGGGAATGCCAGCCTGCATTACATCTGGCAGCGAAAATCGCCATGAAATGACAATCTCGTATTCGTGCAAATCAATACAAGGAGTAGACGATGCAAGACTCGATGAACGGGATGATGGGCGGCGGCATGATGTGGGGCATGGGGCTCTTCGGATTGCTGCTGCTGCTCTTGCTGGTGCTGGGCGTGGGCGCGCTGATCAAATACCTGTTTTTCAACAACCGGCGAAAGTAGGCCGCCCACCGGCTTTGTGGCGCAAATCGTTTTGTCCTCGCGGATGGACAACACGCGTGGCAAAGGGGTCGGCCTCACACCGCGGTACCGGCTGCGCCGCAGGTCCGTCTGGGGCCGCTCCTACCCGGCCACCTTCGTTTCGTGCCACAAAATTCGTGGAGACACACGCTTTTTTGCTGCATAATTCATAGCTTCTTACGGCCTATTGATGCCGCCTACAGGCCGATTTGACCCCTAATTTTCCCGCCGAGGCCACAGCGCCCAGAGTCTGAGCGACTGCTTCAGCCGCCCCGCCGTCTCGCCCGCCTGCGCACCCCAGCCGACGAAGTAGTCCGCCCTCACCGCGCCGACGATGGCGCTGCCGGTGTCTTGCGCGAGCACCAATCGCTGCAGCGGGACCAGCGGCCCTGGGGACGCCAGCCAGACTGGTGTGCCGTAGGGAATGCTGGTTTTGTCTACCGCAATGGATCGGCCCGGTGTCAGAGGCACGCCCTGTGCGCCTCGGGGTCCAAAGGCGGCGTCCAGCGCATCCAGCGGCTCTTCGCGGAAGAACACGTACCGCGGGTTGGACCAGAGCAGCTCTTGCGTGCGATGCGGGTTTTGTGCCATCCACGCCTTGATGCCAGGCCAGGTGGCGTCGCGCACCAGCCCGCGGTCGAGCAGCCAGCGGCCGATGCTGCCGTACGGCCGATCATTGGTGCCGGCATAAGCCACACGCACCTGCTTGCGCGTGCCGTCGGGTTCGGTCAAGTCGAGCCGTCCGGAGCCTTGGATGTGCAGCACCATGGCGTCGATCGGATCGCGCACCCAGGCAATCGCCCGGCCCTGCAACGCTGCCTGGGCCGCGGGCAGCGTGTCGATTTCCTGCCGCGTGAACCAAGGGCGCTGGCGGCCCAGAGTGGCAGGAGTCGCGTACAAAGGTACGCCATAGCCATTTCCGGGCAGCCGCGCGGCTTCGATCTCCGGCTCGAAATAGGCGGTGAGCAGCCCGTCGGCCACGCCGCCCCGCGCTTCCACCCGGTAGGGCTGCAAGCGCGCGATCATCCAGGCGCGCTGCTCTTCGCCCGAAGCGATGCTGAGCTGGCGCACTTCGCCGCACAGCGCTGCAAACGCAGCGGCAGGCCGCTCACAGCTTTTGATCCACGCGTTCCAGGCCTCAAACAAGGGGTCGTCGGCAAAGCCCGGCAGCTCAGACCAATGCACCGGAACCCAGTGGCTGCGGGGCTGCTCCAACGGACCTGGCAATGCCAGCGGTTCGCCTGGCAGAGGCGCGACAGACGGCGTTTGGGAAACGCCGGGTACCGATCCCCCTGCAGGTTGTGCCGGTTCGCGCGAGGCGCAGGCCGCCAGCGTTCCTACAATCAAGACCAGCAGCGCGCGGCGCAGGAGTGAACAATTCATGGGTGTGATTTTGCTTGAGGCACTGGGTGCCCTGTTGGCTCTGGTGCTCATCGTCTGGTGGACCATGTTTTCCGGCCGGCCCAAAGGAGAGCTGCCTGTGCGCGTCGAACCGCCGAGCGCCGCCGTCCAGCCACCGGCATCACCGCCTGACAAAGTGCACGACCCGACTACAGAAGATGGCTTTGCCGCGCAGCCGCCCCCGCAGCCACCAGCCGACAAGGCGTGAAACGCTGAGTGCGCCGAGGCCGTCCTGACACATTGAAAACTTGCCGTGTTGCGCTTTGGCGGCACCCCGCGGCCAGCGCGCTCAGGGCGTTCGCAGTGCACTTTAGGCGCCTGTCCTACGTGCAAGACCGTCCACGTTTCACGTGCAGCCCCATTCGCAGACCGAAGAATGGTTCCATCGCTGGAGCCCGCCTAAAGCCTGCTTGCACGCACGCACGTGCAGGGGAGCGCCACTTGCGCCCGCTCCACATCATTCCGTTCTTAGCCCACATTGGAGTCCCCA
>JBBSRE010000016.1:0-18044 GCA_038243365.1 Burkholderiales bacterium
CGAGCTGGAGCGCCAGGGCTTTGAGGTGACCTCTCTCGATGTCAAGGAAGACGGCTTGGCGGACCTCGATGTGTTCAAGGCAGCCTTGCGACCCGACACTGTATTGGTAAGCCTGCTGTATGTGAACAATGAGATTGGCGTGATCCAGGACGTTCAAGCTATTGGTGATCTCTGCCGCGCGAATGGCACGCTGCTCCATGTGGATGCGGCGCAGGCCACCGGCCGCGTGGACATCGACATGGCCAAGCTGCCCATTGATCTGATGAGCATGACCGCGCACAAAACCTATGGGCCCAAGGGCGTGGGTGCTTTGTATGTGCGCCGCAAGCCGCGTGTGCGGCTGGAAGCGCAGATTCATGGCGGTGGCCATGAGCGAGGTATGCGTTCCGGAACCCTCCCGACTCACCAGATCGTCGGCATGGGCGAGGCGTTTCGCCTCATCAAGCTCGAAATGGATGAGGTCAATTCCCAAGCGCGCGCGCTGCAGAAGCGCCTGCTGGATGGCCTCAAGGACATCGAACAGGTGTTCGTCAATGGCAGCCTGGAGCACCGCGTTCCGCAGAACCTCAACATCAGCTTCAATTTCGTCGAAGGCGAGTCGTTGATCATGGGCATCAAAGGTTTGGCGGTGTCCTCTGGCTCGGCCTGTACGTCGGCCAGCCTGGAGCCCAGCTACGTGCTGCGTGCACTGGGTCGCAGTGATGAACTTGCCCACAGCAGCCTTCGCATGACGATTGGCCGCTTCACGACCGAAGAAGAGATTGATTACGCGATCTCTACGATTCGCGACAACGTCGCCCGCCTGCGCGAACTTAGCCCTCTGTGGGAGATGTACCAGGATGGCGTTGACCTCAGTACCATCCAATGGGCTGCGCATTGAACTGACATTTGAAGGAGCACGATATGGCTTATTCTGAAAAAGTAGTGGACCACTATGAAAATCCCCGCAACGTCGGATCGTTTGAAAAAGGCGACGACAGCGTAGGCACCGGCATGGTGGGCGCACCGGCCTGCGGCGACGTCATGAAGCTGCAGATCAAGGTGAACTCACTCACAGGGGTTATTGAAGACGCTCGTTTCAAAACCTATGGCTGCGGTTCTGCCATTGCGTCGTCGTCCCTGGTGACCGAATGGGTCAAAGGCAAGACACTGGACGAGGCCGCAGCGCTTAAAAATAGCGAAATAGCCCAAGAGCTTGCATTGCCGCCCGTCAAGATCCACTGCTCTATCCTGGCAGAAGACGCCATCAAGGCGGCGGTCAACGATTACAAGTCGCGGCATGCGGCGGCAGCTTCCGCTGATGCCTGAGCAAGCCATGGCGATTTCCATGACAGAGGCCGCTGCACGCCACGTGAGTCGGTATCTCACGCGGCGTGGCAAAGGGCTGGGAGTGCGCTTGGGGGTCAGGACCAGTGGGTGCTCGGGCTTGGCTTACCAGCTCGAGTATGTGGACGATGCGGCGCCAGAAGACGTTGTGTTCGAGAACCACGGGGTGAAACTGCTGATCGACCCAAAGAGCCTCGCCTACCTCGACGGAACCGAGCTCGATTTCGTTCGTGAAGGCCTGAATGAGGGTTTCCGTTTCTCCAACCCCAATGAGCGTGACCGTTGTGGTTGCGGTGAGAGCTTTCGTATCTGAGGCTTCTCGCGCGGTCTCCCAACGCCGCCGGTGCCTTGCACGCGGCGGTTTTCTTTTTGAGCCATGAACCTGCAATCGGACGACTTCCAACTCTTTGATGTTCCACGGCGCTTCGCGCAAGAGCGAAAGACGCTGGACACGCGCTGGAAAGAGCTTCAGCGCCAGGCGCATCCGGACAGGTTCTCTTCCCAGGGCGCAGCGGCGCAGCGCGTGGCCATGCAGTGGTCGGTCCGCATCAATGAGGCCTACCAGCGCTTGAAAGACCCGATTCGCCGCGCTGCCTATTTATGTGAATTGGCTGGCACTCCTGTCGAAGCGGAAGACAACACGGCCATGCCGGCGTCGTTTTTGATGCAGCAAATGGAGTGGCGTGAAGCGCTTGATGAGGCCCCAACCGCCGAGGAGGTGCGGGCATTGCAAAGCCAGGTCCAGACGGCCCAACACGATGCCCTTGCGCGATGCGAAGCCGCGCTCGATGTGAATCACGACGCCGGCGCCGCAGCGCTCGAGGTCAGATCCCTGATGTTCCTTGTGCGTTTTGGACAAAGCATCGATCAGCGCCTGGACCAGCTGGGACAATAGATCAGACAGGGACGATCGGCCTTTCACGCCTTCATCGCGGGCGCATGACGCACACCGGCGGCACGCCGGACACAGAACAACACAGGAAACCATGGCGCTGCTTCAGATTTCAGAACCCGGAAACTCTCCCGATCCGCACCAGCGCCGTGTGGCGGTCGGTATCGACCTGGGCACCACGCACTCACTAGTGGCGGCCGTGCGCAGCGGATCCGCGGAATGCTTGCCTGATAGCCAGGGCCGCGTGCTGCTACCTTCGGTGGTGCACTACGGCTTGGGGGGCGCGCGGCACATTGGCTTTGATGCAATGGATTTCCGCCAAAGCGATGCTGCCAATACCGTTGCTTCCGCAAAGCGCCTGATGGGCCGCAGTCGCGACGACATTCCAGATGCAGAAAAACTCCCGTTCGCGCTGGAACCATCGCCGGCCAACGCCTCAGCGAGCGAACCCGGCGCCGGAATGCTGCGCATTACCACTGCGCAGGGCCCAAAGTCGCCAGTGGAAGTGAGCGCCGAAATTTTGGCTTCACTGCGCCAGCGGGCCGAAGACAGTTTTGACGACGAGCTCTACGGCGCGGTCATCACGGTGCCTGCGTATTTCGATGACGCCCAACGCCAGGCAACCAAAGACGCCGCCCAACTTGCGGGCATTCATGTACTGCGCCTGATCAACGAACCGACCGCCGCGGCCATTGCCTATGGCCTGGACAACGCCAGCGAAGGCATCTACGCGGTATACGACTTGGGTGGCGGCACCTTTGATATTTCGATTCTGCAGCTGTCGCAGGGCGTGTTCGAGGTGCTTGCCACTGGCGGCGATTCCGCCTTGGGCGGTGACGACTACGACGCCGCGCTGGCCGAATACGTGCTGAGCGAGACGGGTGCGTCGCTGGCAAGTGCGGCGGACCGCGCCTCCATGCGCATCGCGGCGTGCCAAGCGAAAGAGGCTTTATCTGCTACTGATTCAGTAGCGTTTAACGCCGTTCTGACGGGCGGTATGCTGCGTTTTGACCTCAAACGTAGCGATTTTGCTGCTGCCACTAAGCCGCTCACTGAGCGCAGTTTGGACCGCGTTCGACGCGTGCTGCGCGACGCAAAGCTCACGCCGACTGAGGTGGAGGGCGTGGTAATGGTTGGCGGCGCCACGCGCATGCCGCAGGTGCAAGCTGCGGTCCAGGCCTATTTCGGCCGGGAGCCGCTTACCAACCTCAACCCCGATGAGGTTGTCGCATTGGGCGCGGCGGTGCAAGCTAACCAATTGGCGGGAAATCCAGGCGCAGAGGATTTGCTGCTGCTGGATGTGATTCCGCTGTCGCTGGGCATCGAAACCATGGGCGGATTGGTCGAGCGCATCATCGCGCGCAACGAAACCATTCCCACGGCCAAGGCGCAGGACTTCACCACTTTCAAAGATGGTCAAACGGCTCTGGCGATTCACGTCGTGCAAGGTGAGCGCGACCTGGTGCAGGATTGCCGCAGCCTCGCCCGCTTTGAGTTGCGCGGTATTCCACCCATGACGGCGGGTGCAGCGCGTATCCGCGTCACATTCACCGTCGACGCCGACGGCTTGCTTAGCGTCACCGCCCGCGAGGAAACAAGCGGAGTTGAGGCACGCATCGATGTGAAGCCGTCTTACGGAATCAGCGACGATGAAATTGCCCGAATGCTCCAAGATGGTTTTGCCACGGCCAACGAGGACGTGGCGGCCCGCGCACTGGCGGAAGCGCGCGTAGATGCCGAGCGCTTGCTCAATGCCACCGCAAGCGCATTGGCATCCGATGGCGCATTGCTGGCCCCAGCAGAACGTGAGGCCATTGAACAGAAGATGGCCGAGCTGTCCGCAGTACGCGCGGGCGGCAACGCGGCACAGCTGGAGGCGGCCACGAAAGCTCTGGCAGAGCGCACCGAAGACTTTGCCGCCCGCCGCATGAACCGCAGCATCCGCGACGCGCTTGCCGGGCGCAACGTCGACGCCCTCTGACCTTTCTGGAATCTCCATGCCTGTCATCAAAGTTTTGCCGCACCCCGAATACTGCCCGGAAGGGGCCGAAATCAACGCGCCTGTCGGCACCAGCATCTGTGAGGCGCTGCTCGAGAACCGCATCAACATTGAGCATGCCTGCGACATGAGCTGTGCCTGCACCACCTGTCATGTGGTGGTGCGCGAAGGGATTGGTTCGCTCAACGAAGCGGAAGAAGAGGAAGAAGACCTGCTCGACCGTGCATGGGGGCTGGAGCCTCAATCGCGGCTTAGTTGTCAGGCCATCCTCGCGGCGAAGGATGTGACCGTCGAGATCCCGAAGTATTCGATCAACCACGCCAAGGAAATCCACTGAGCAGCGCATTGCGCCAAGTGAGCAGGGCATGAGCACTATTTTTCGCCAGATCATTCTGGATACCGAGACCACCGGGCTGTCTGCAGATGGCGGCGACCGCATCATCGAGATTGGCTGTGTGGAGCTGGTCAACCGCAAACTGACGGGGCGCAACTGCCACTACTACCTCAACCCAGGGCGAGACAGCCACGAAGACGCGCTCAAGGTGCACGGCATCAGCAATGAGTTTTTACGCGACAAGCCCCGGTTCGCCGCGGTGGCGGAAGAGTTTCTTGACTTTGTGCGCGGCGCGGAAATCATCATTCACAACGCGGCTTTTGACGTCAGCTTCCTCAACAAGGAGCTGGAACTAGCACGACTGTCGCCGTTTGCGCAGCATGTTGAAAAGGTGACTGACACGCTGGCGATGGCAAAGGAGCTGTACCCCGGCAAGCGCAACTCGCTGGACGCCCTGTGTGACCGCCTCGGTGTCGACAACTCGAACCGCACACTTCATGGTGCCTTGCTCGACGCGGAATTGTTGGCTGACGTCTACATCAACCTGACGCGCGGGCAGGAAGCCTTGCTGATTGTGGATGCGCAAGATGCCGGTGCTGCTGCTGGCAGAGTGCCGGCTTTTGATTTGCGATCGCTGCACCTTCGCGTTCTGGAATGCAGCTTCCAGGAGCTCGCTCTGCATGAGCAGGTCTTGCTGGAAATTGACAAAGCCAGCAGTGGCAAAACCGTGTGGAGATTCTCCGAGATCGAGCAAAAAGCTGTTCTATAATCGTGGGCTGTTCGCAAGTACTCAAATGCAGCAAACAGGGCGATTAGCTCAGGGGTAGAGCACTGCATTCACACTGCAGGGGTCGCAAGTTCGAAACTTGCATCGCCCACCAGACAATGAAAAAGCGCGTCGATGCTTATCGGGGCGCTTTTTTTATGCCTTGCGGGTTTGGACACGCATTGGGGCTTCCAGGTTCTGCGCAGAGCTCCGTGCCGCGCCACAATGGCACATGCTTATTTACTGGAACCCTTTGCATGGGGGACATGCACCCACTCATGAGTTTTTTCGCGGCGACAAAGTGCCTTGCTTTGAAGCGCCAGCGCGCGCGGAGCATGTACTGAGAGCGATGCAGGCTGCTGGGCATCCGTTGCGCGAGCCTGACCAGGATGCTGCGGCGGCCCTGGCGCAGATCCACTCTGAACGCTACCTTGATTTTCTGCGCACTGCCTGGCTCCAGTGGCTGGCACTAGACCCGCGCAATGAATCCAGGCAGCCGTTTCCCTCGGTGTGGCCGATACGCAGCCTGCGGGCCGACTTGGAGCCAGAGAATTTCGTGGCGCGTCTGGGTCTCTATTCCATGGACAACGGTTCACCGATCGCGCCGGGAACATGGGCCGCTGCGCGCGCGGGAGCGGACGCCGCCGCCAGCGCAGCCTATTGCGTGATGGAGGGGCGCGCACCGGCCGCCTTTTGTGTCACCCGCCCGCCCGGTCACCACGCGGGTGCAGACTTCATGGGCGGCTACTGCTTCATCAACAATGCGGCCATTGCAGCGCAGACGATGCGCAATCTGGGCGCCGAGCAAGTGGCGGTGCTGGACGTGGATTACCACCACGGAAACGGAACGCAAAGTATTTTCTACGCGCGTTCCGATGTTTTCTTCGCCAGTATCCACGGCGATCCGCGCACCGAATACCCGTTTTATCTGGGCTATGCAGACGAAACCGGACAAGACGAAGGGACGGGATACAACTTGAATCTACCGTTGCCGGCGGGAGCCAGCACGGACCTATGGTTCGACGCGTTGGAGCAAGCGTGTAGCCGCCTGGTCGACGTTCGTGCGAGTGCGTTGGTGGTGTCCCTCGGGCTGGATACGTTTGCGGACGATCCCATCTCAAGTTTTTCCTTGCGCGAAGCAGATTTCGCGCGTCTGGGCGCGCGGCTGGCGCAGTGCAAAGTGCCCACCGTTTTCGTCCTTGAAGGCGGCTACGCCGCAGAGGCGCTGGGTCACAATGCCCAGCAGGTGATCGCGGGGTTCGAAGGAGCCACCGCATGACGGAGCGCGTCGATTGCGTGGTGGCTGGCGCCGGCGTGGTCGGGCTGGCGGTGGCCCGCGCGCTTGCGGTGCGAGGGCGCGAAGTGTTGGTGCTTGAGTCGGAACCTGCGTTTGGAACCGGCATCAGTGCACGCAACAGTGAAGTGATCCACGCGGGTATCTACTATCCCGCGGGCTCGCTCAAAGCACAGCTGTGTGTGCAGGGCAGGCGCATGCTGTACGACTACTGTGCAACGCACGGTGTGCCGCATAGCCGGCTGGGCAAGCTGCTCGTGGCCACCAGCCCCGCTCAACTGGACTTCCTCAAGGCGACGCAACAGCGCGCCGTGGCCAATGGAGTGGACGATCTGGAATGGCTCAGCGCCGAGCAAGCCCGCGCGCTGGAGCCCAACTTGGTGTGCGCAGGCGCTTTGCACTCCCCCAGCTCAGGCATTGTCGACAGCCACGCCCTCATGTTGTCCTTGCTGGGTGGACTGCAACAACGAGGTGGATTTTTGGTGCCGAATACGGCGCTAACGCTTATGGAGAAAGCGCCAGGCGCTCTTTTTTTGGAAGCATCCGATGGCACCGGATTTTCGGCAAATGTCTTGGTCAATGCAGGCGGCCTCTCGGCGCCCGCGCTGGCACGGCGTTTCCGGCCGCTTGAGGAGCAATGGATTCCCGAACCGCGCTACGCCAAGGGGCACTATTTTTCTTTCGGTGGCAGGGCGCCGTTCTCCCGCTTGGTCTACCCAGTGCCCGAGCCGGGTGGGCTCGGCGTTCATCTGACCCTCGACATGGTCGGCCAAGCGCGTTTTGGGCCTGATGTGGAATGGGTGAGCGACCCCGGAGATTTTTCTGTGGATCCCAGCCGAGCAGATGCTTTCTACGCGGAGATACGTAAATACTGGCCGCAGCTACCCAACGGCTCACTCCAACCCGCTTACGCCGGCATCCGGCCCAGAGTATCGTTTCAAGGCCGGCTGAGCGAAGACTTTGTGATTCAGGGCCCCACGGACCACGGGGTCAGCGGGCTGGTGAATTTGTTCGGCATCGAATCCCCGGGACTGACCAGTGCTCTCGCAATTGGCGAACACGTCGCATCCTTGTGTGAGTCTGGCTAACCGGGGAGTGTCAGACATGCGCTCAAACTGAGCTGACCACTTGTTCGGCTCGTTAACATGGGTTGAGAGGCGAGGATGGCTCTGCAAGCACTGCAAGCCTTCGCTCCTTGTTTACGACAAACCAAAGAAAGGGACCATCATGGGTTATTCCGCTTCCGACACAATTTCGACCACGCAGCGCGAGCTGGAAAAGCTGGTCAATGATCTGCGCAGCCTGATCTCCAGCCGTGATCTGGATACGGTGCCTGAAATCCGAGCACTCCGCCAACGCATCGACGATGGTATGCAGCAGGTCCGTGACACCACCAAGCGCGCGGCGCAAGAAGCCACACGACAGGCGAAAGACGCGGCCATCGCAGCCGACCAATACGCCCATGACGAACCTTGGCGCGTTGCAGGCGCATCACTTGCGGTAGGAGCGTTGGTAGGCTTCCTCATGTCGCGTCGTTGAACTCGGGCACACCGCAAGGAGATCGTATGGAGTGGCTTTCGCTACTGGGCCTGCGGGCCTTTACTGATCGGTGGCGTGCCTATGCCATTGAAGGCGCGATCGCTGTTGATGACCGCTCAACGTTATTTCGCTTGGAGCTGCAGGAGTACAAGCGCGGGGTGATTACTGGTTTAGGTGTGGCGTTTGCCTTGATTGCGCTGACGGTGGTCATGCTCACTGTACTGTCCGCAGCTGTCGTGGTGCAGTTCTGGGATACACCGGATCGCATCATGGCGGCTTGGATGATGGCTGGTGTGTGGATCGTGCTTTGGTGCGTGGGCGTTGCAGTGCTCTGGTCTTTGCTCAGTAAAGCCGGCGACGGTTTTTCGGGCACGCGACGAGAGCTTGCGCAGGATTGGCGTGAAATCAAGGAGCGGCTATGAGCACATCTGCACACATTGATGGCACCAAGCTGACCGACAAAGAGCAGGTGTTGGAGCGTATCGAGGCGCAGCGCATACGTTTGCATGAACGGCATGTTCGACGAACGCAGGCACTTGCCATTTCGCGTGACGCCAAGCGGGTCGCGGGTCTGGGTCCAGATGCTCCATTGGCGTCCCGAGTGTTGGTGTTCGCCCGCTTGCACCCGATCGCGTTCGCGCTGGCCGCCGGTGTTGCTGTGGTGATCGGTCCGCAAAAATTAATACGATGGGTCGGCGTGGGTCTCCCCTGGGTGATGAAGATGCGAGGACGTTAGCTCGCGATCCTGTTGGCTTTTACGCCGTGAGGCATTGGCCCGTCTGTCTCACCGAGACAGGCGGGCTTTTTCGTGCCTCATTTTCGCGTCCACTCGTGTGTTTTGAATCGTTATTGGGGCCGTTGCGCCATGGTCTTCAAGGCCTTGGCACAGCGTACGACCAACTGCGGCCCTTCGTAGATCAGCCCTGTATAAATCTGCACCACATCCGCACCTGCATGGACTTTCTGGACCGCGTCCGAAGCCGAAAGGATGCCGCCCACGCCGACGATCGGAAAGGTGGGTCCCAGTGCTGCACGCAGGGTTTTGATGACCGAATTACTGGCTTCGAAAACCGGCCGCCCACTTAGCCCACCGGCCTCAAGCGCGTGGGGTTGTCCTTGCACCGCATCACGAGAAATCGTAGTGTTCGTGGCAATCACGCCATCCATTGCGCTGCGCGTCAGGCTGTGGGCAATGGACTCGATCTGCCCATCGTCCAGGTCGGGCGCGATTTTGACAAATATAGGAACGCGCTTTCCCTGGTGCTCTGCGGAAAGCTGGTCTCGCTGCTCGGCCAAGGCTCCCAGTAAATCGTCAAGGACTGCGTCCGACTGCAGCGAACGCAAGTTCTGGGTGTTGGGGGAACTGATGTTGATCGTCACGTAATCAGCGTGGGGATAAACCCCCGTCAGGCCGACGAGATAGTCGTCGGTGGCCCGCTCAATAGGCGTGCTGGCGTTCTTGCCGATGTTCAGACCCAGCAGCATCGCGCTGCGCTTGGCCGGTTGGCGGCACCGGGCCTGCTGGACGTTCCGGACGAAAACTTCAAGCCCGTCGTTGTTGAAACCCAAGCGGTTGATCAGTGCTTCTGACTTCGGCAACCGGAACATGCGCGGCTGCGCGTTGCCGGGCTGCGCCAGTGGCGTGACGGTGCCCACCTCCACAAAGCCAAAGCCCATGGCGCCAAACGCATCGATGCAGCGTGCGTTCTTGTCCAGTCCGGCGGCAAGCCCGACACGGTTAGGGAACTGCAACCCGGCCAACGTGACCGGATCTTGCACAGTGGCGCTGCTCCAGGCGCACTGCAAGGGGGTGTTTTGGCCGCCGGCAAGCATGGAAACCGTCAAGTCATGGGCGGTTTCCGGGTCCAGCCCAAACAGCAAAGGGCGTGCAAGGGAGTAGGGGATCAGGGGCATAGGGATCATCCGGGTTCTGCGGTTCCAACTCTTGTGATTCTCCTTCATGACCATGCCCAGCCACCCACATCCACCCACCCAAGACGAATTGAAAACCCAGGTCGCGCAGGCGGCGCTGCGCTACGTGGAGGCTGGACAAATCATCGGGGTCGGGACTGGCTCTACGGTCAACAAGTTCATTGACGCACTAGGCAGCATTCGGGAGCAAATCGCAGGCGCGGTGTCCAGCTCTCTCGCCAGTACTGATCGGCTGCGCGCGCTGGGTATTGCGGTGCTCGACGCCAATGAGGTGGAGCGCTTGTCCGTCTACGTCGATGGTGCAGATGAAATCGACGGCTGCGGCTACATGATCAAAGGCGGCGGCGCCGCATTGACGCGCGAAAAAATTATGGCGGCGCTGGCCGATCGCTTTGTGTGTATCGCCGATGCTTCCAAGCGTGTGGAGCACCTGGGCGCATTTCCTTTGCCCGTGGAAGTGGTGCCCATGGCGACGGCGCATATTCAGCGGCGTTTCCATGCGCTGGGCGGAGTTGCCACCGTGCGCATGCAGGGCAAAGTGCCCCTGGTGACCGACAACGGCCAGCATATTCTCGATGTGCGGGGTCTTGTGATACGCGACCCGCTGGCAATGGAAAGCACCATCAGCCAGTGGCCTGGTGTAGTGACGGTCGGAATTTTTGCCCAGCAGCGCGCACAGGTGTGCTTGCTGGGTACTGCCGACGGGGTGCTAACGCTCGACTTCTAAATTCAAGCGCCGCAAGGTTTTCAGAACTTGATGCCGGCCGGATTAGAGGGCGTCGGTCCGGTAGGCACCGTGGCTGCAGGCGCCGTTCGTGCGCGGGCTGCAGCGGCTGGTGCGGTTGCCGCTGAGGGAGCGGCGACCACAGGTTTCACCGCCACCAGCGGAGCTGCGGCGGCACGGCGGAAATTGGAGGGAAGGCTCGATTGCTTCGGATATCCGGCAGCGGTCAAATACTGGTCCCATTCAGCCTGCGAAAACCCGACCAATTGCTGACCGCCAATCGTGCCGAAGGGAAGGTTGCTGGTGCCACTCAGTCGCTGCAACGCTTCAATGTCTGCATTCGTGCCCACCGTTCGCTCGGTGAAGGGAATGCCGCGCTGCACCAGCAGATTGCGCGCCGCGCCGCAGGGGGCGCAGTTGTCACCCGTGTACAGCGTCACGGGAAAGCGCTGCGCAACCTGGCGCAGCGCATAAGGAAGTTCGCTCGACTCGGAACTGCCGGCAGCGGCCCTGGCCTCACTGGTGCGGCTCCCGGGCGCTACTGTCTCGGGCGGTCGGTCGGAAAACGTCACTTTACCGTCCGGCCCAACGATGCGGTAAACCGACTGCGCCTGCGCAGCGCCTACGGTGAGCAAACTGACGCAAGCGAGCCAAGCGCATTGCTGCAAAGTACGGGAAAGGGTCATCGAGCGTTCTCCTGGGTGCCATGCAAAAGCGGGAGTGAATATTGTGGCATTCAACCGCTGGTCTGGGCCATGCCCTGGTGGCGCAGTAAAGCATCCAACGCCGGTTCACGGCCACGAAATGCCTTGAATGATTCCATGGCCGGGCGGCTACCGCCGGCTTCCAGAATGGCGGTGCGGTAGCGGCGCCCGGTCTCCAGGCTCGGAAGTCCATCCGGACCCGCCGTTTCTTCAAAGGCAGCGTACGCGTCAGCGCTCAGCACCTCTGCCCATTTGTAGCTGTAGTAGCCGGCTGCGTAGCCACCCGCAAAAATGTGGCTGAAGGTGTGCGCGTTCCGACTGAAGGGAGGCGGCTGCAAGACCGCAATTTCGCTGCGCACCTGCTGCATCAGCGGCATAAAGTCTTGCGCTGGGTCGTGCTCGGTGTGAAGCAGCATGTCGAACAGTGAGAACTCCACCTGGCGCAAGGTCTGCATGCCACTTTGGAAATTCTTCGCGGCAATCATCTTGTCGAAAAGCTCACGCGGCAAGGCCTCTCCCGTGTCGACGTGGCTCGTCATGTGGCGCAGCACATCCCATTCCCAGCAGAAATTTTCCATGAACTGGCTGGGAAGCTCTACCGCGTCCCACTCGACCCCGCCGATGCCGGAAACGTCGCGTTCGTTCACCTGCGTGAGCATGTGGTGCAAGCCATGGCCAAATTCATGAAACAGCGTGATGACGTCGTCGTGGGTCAACAGTGCCGGCTTTCCGTCGACGCCACTGGCGAAATTGCAGACCAGATGAGCCACCGGCGTTTGCACTTTGCCGGTGTCAGGCCGCAGCCACCGGGTGCGCACGTCGTCCATCCACGCGCCGCCGCGTTTGCCGGTGCGGGCCGGCATGTCGAGGTAGAACTGGCCTACCAAGCTGCCATTCCGTTCGATGCGATAGAACTGGACTGCGGCGTTCCAGACCGCCGCCTGATCGGGCCGAATAGCGACCTCGAACAGCGTCTCAACGATTTTGAACAGGCCGGCGAGCACCGTCGGCGCGGGAAAGTACTGACGCACCTCCTGCTCGCTGAACGCGTAGCGCGCCTCTTTAAGTCGCTCTGCGACATACGGCCAGTCCCAAGCCTGAGGATCGGGCAACGCCAGCTGCTGCGAAGCGAACTGACGCAGATCTGCAAGGTCGCTCTCTGCAAAGGGCCGCGCGCGCTGGGCGAGGTCTCGCAAAAAATCCACGACTTCACTCGTCGACTTGGCCATCTTGAGAGCTACCGATACCTCGCCAAAATTAGCGTAGCCCAGCAGCAAAGCCTCTTCCTGGCGAAGCGCCAGGATTTCGCGGATCAATGCGCTGTTGTCGAATTGGCTCGCATCGCCCTCTGCCTGATCCGAGGCACGGGTCGAATAAGCACGGTACATGCGCTCGCGCAGTGCGCTGCTTTTGGCGAACTGCATCACGGGGAGGTACACCGGCATCTTGAGGCTGAGCTCAAAACCAGCTTTTCCGGTGGCCTCAGCGGCCTCGCGGGCTGCCTGCATCACATCGGCAGGCACTCCGTCCAGCTCCTCTTCGCTGGCAAAGTAGGTGAACGCGTCCGTGGCATCCAGTGCGTTCTCACTGAACTTTTGTTGCAGTTCTGCCAACCTCTCCTGAATCTGAGCAAAGCGTTCTTTCGCTGGTCCTTCAAGCTCGGCCCCGGAGAGAACAAAGTTGCGCACCGCATTCTTGAGCGCCTGGCGTTGCTCAGGGTTCAAGGTATTCGCGTCGATGGACTTGTACTTCGCATACAGCCGTTCGTCAGCGCTCAGGCGTGTCCAGAACTCGGTCACGCGCGGCAAAGCCGCGTTGTAGGCGGCCCTCAGGGCGGGGCTATCGGCCACGCTGTTGAGATGGCTGATCGCACCCCAGGCGCTACCAAACGCCTCGGTGGGCACGTCGAGCGCTAGTGAAATGGCGTCCCAGCGCGCTGGAAAATCGTCTGCAGTGACGGTCTCAAGCGCCTGGCCCGCTTGCGCTAGCAGCGCGTCGACCGCGGGAGCCACGTGTTCAGGTGTGATCCGGTCGAAGGGCGGCAGGTCGTGGTGTTCGAGGAGGGGATTACTCATAAGCGATTAGATGGCGCGGTGCGGCGCGAGTTCAAGACGGTTGGACGATTTCAATCGGGACGCAACCAAGACACGAAGCCGACAGCTTTGATGGATGAGGCCCCATGCTGGCCCGACGACACAAAACGCGCGGGAAGCCTGGCCAGCCGCACATGCTTTGTCGGCCAGATGCTGCATTTCTGCCAATGCTCAAGTCCGCTGGGCGAGTGCGCTGCGCTCCGCCGCATCCACGGTGTTGGACAGCAGCATGGTCACTGTCATGGGGCCGACGCCGCCAGGCACCGGCGTGATCCAGCCGGCGACTTCGCGCACGCCGACGAAATCCACATCTCCGCACAGCTTTCCCGCTTCATTTCGGTTCATGCCGATGTCAATCACGACAGCACCGGGTTTGACCATGTCGGCGGTTACGGTGTCGCGGCGCCCGACTGCCGCGACGATGACGTCGGCCTGCAGCGTGTGCGCCTTCAGGTTGACCGTGGCGCTGTGGCAGATGGTGACCGTCGCGTTCTGCTGCAGAAGCATCAGAGCCATGGGCTTACCCACGTTGTTGCTGCGCCCGATGACGACCGCATGTTTGCCGCGCAGGTTCACTCCCGTGCTCTCCAACAGCTTCATGCAACCGTAGGGCGTGCACGACCAGAAGCCTGGCGCGCCAGTGAGCAGGGCGCCGGCACTGGCGACGTGAAAACCGTCCACGTCCTTGTCGGGCGAAATGGCCGAAATGACCTTTTGCGCGTCTATGTGCCTTGGTAGCGGCAACTGAACCAAAATGCCGTGGATGTCCGGGTCATCATTCAACGCCGCAACGCGCTTGAGTAGTTCAGCCTCGGTGAGCTCTGGGCCGTAACGCTCCAGTACCGAATGGATGCCAGCGTCGGCGCAGGCTTGCACCTTTTTTCCGACATAAACCTGGCTGGCCGCATCGTCGCCCACCAGCACCACCGCCAGCCCCGGGCGCGCGCCGCGCTTGCTCAGTTCGGCCGCGCGCCGCGCAATGTCTGTGCGCAGTGTTGCCGCCAGTGCGTTTCCGTCGATCAGTTTCGCTGCCATTTCTTTTTACTCATAAAAAAGGCTGCTAGCGCTTATCTAGTAAGCGCTAGCAGCTATCAAAAAGAGAGTGTCAAGCGCGGGGAGTAGCTTGTCCGAGCGCAATCTTGAGCAGGTCTGCCACGGTGTTGGCACCGAGCTTTTCCATGATGTTGGCGCGGTGTGCTTCCACCGTCTTGATGCTGATCCCGAGATCGTCTGCAATCTGCTTGTTAAGTCGCCCGGCCACGATGCGCTCCAGCACCTGTGACTCTCGCGTCGTCAGCTTGGAGAGCAATGCCTCACGGCTGGCGGCCTGCTGGTAGTTCGCAAACGACTCACGGGCGCGATCCAGCATGCGTTCGACGAGTGTCAGAAGAGCCTCTTCGTCGAACGGCTTCTGGATAAAGTCGAGCGCACCCTTCTTCATTGTGTCGACCGCCATGGGGACGTCACCATGGCCAGTGATGAATACCACCGGAAGCGGAGATTTACGCTCGACCAACCGGTCCTGCAGCTCCAGGCCGGTCATGCCTCCCATGCGGATATCGACAATCAGGCAAGCCACTTCGCGTGGGTCGTAGCGTGCCAAAAACGATTCGGCAGAATCAAAACACCGGACCCGATAGTCTTTCCCCTCCAATAGCCATTGAAGCGAATCGCGCACTGCTTCGTCATCGTCAACGACGTAAACAGTGCCTCTTTTGGGAATCAAACTCATGCAGGTGTCCTTGGGGAATCCAGTACTGCTACAACATTTGTAGTGTCGATGGCAGGCGCAGCGAGCGGTAGCCAGAAAGTAAACCTACAGCCCGTGGCCTCTGGACCATTGTAAATGTTCTCCGCCTGCATCCTTCCCTGGTGAGATTCCACGATGCTCCGGCACAAATTGAGCCCCATTCCCATACCTTGGGTCTTGGTGGAAAAGAACGCTTCAAAGAGCCGCTCGAGCACTTCCGGAGCCAGGCCACGGCCGGTGTCCTGCACCGCAAATTCGATGCAGTCCGTGCCATTCACCTGCCTTGGCACCACACGCAATTCAACGCTGCGGTAGCCGGGCGGGCGCTCCGCGTGTGCGATGGATTCGGCGCCGTTCTTCATCAGGTTCACCAGCACCTGTTCAATCAGGATTGAGTCAGCCATGACGGGAGGCAGCCGCGCTGCGACGTACTGCGTGAGCCGCACGTTGTTGCGGCGCAGCTCGATCCCTGCCAGTTCCACCGCTTCAGCGACCATCTGTGAGATGTCGGCGAGCTGACGATTGGGTTCACTCTTTTTCACGAATTCGCGGATGCGCTGAATGATCTGCCCGGCGCGCTGCGCCTGGTGCGCAGTTTTCTCCAGCGCTTCTAGCAGCGCTGGCTCCGTAATCTGGCCGCTTTTAATGCGCGAGATGATTCCGCTGCAGTAGTTGCTGATGGCGGTCAGCGGCTGGTTCAGTTCGTGCGCCACGCTCGATGCCATCTCGCCCATGGTGATCAAGCCGCTGACCGATTGCGCGCGCTCGGTCTGGCGCGCCGCTTGCTCTTCGGCCAAGCGACGCGGCGTGATGTCGGTGGCAATCACCATCTGCGCGAGGCGCCCGTCGACCCAGCTGAGATAACGCGAGCGCACCTCTAGCCATTTGCCCAGGTCCGGCAGAAAGATTTCGGCATTCTCGGAAATCGCACTGGTCAAGGTGTCAGTAGGAAGGCCCATCAGGCCGTCTTCATCGTCAGGGTTGTCATTGCTGCTGGCGTTTTCGGGCACTACCCCCGCCTGCGCAACCAGTTGGAGGTGGCCATCGGTCTGCGACCCAAACCACTGGCGATACAGCTTGTTGGCGAAAAGGAGCTCCGAACTGCCTAGAGGCGCCACCGAGACCGATGCGTCCAGCGCCTCGAGCACGATGGTGAAGCGCTCGTGCGAGGCCGACAACTGTTCCCGAATACGGTTGGGCTCGGTAATGTCCGTCATGGACGTCATCCAGCCGGTCTGGCGCATGCGCGCGTCGATCAGCGGCGACACATACAGCCTGGCGTCAAACACAGCGCTGTTCTTGCGGCGCACGCGCACCTGAAAGCCGCCAGGGCTGCTCTTACCCGACAACTCATCCTGCAAGCGCGCGTGCAGATGCTCATGGTCGCCTTCGGGCCAGTAGGGAAACGGAGGCAGTTGACCCACCAACTCGTCTTCGTTCCAGCCAGTCATCTGGCAAAAGGCCGCATTCACATAGGTAATGCGACCACTCATGTCGAGTGCGCGCATGCCGGTAAGCACCGAATTTTCCATGGCGCGGCGAAAGTTGGTTTCCTGCACCAGCGCGTCCTGGGCCTGCATGCGCCGTCGGGTGTGGCGCCAAGTGGCTAGCAGCATCCATGCGGTCATGACGCTCAAGGTGCCGACCAGCCAGAACAAGCCGCTTCCCACCAGCCCCAGCGAGGTGCGGTAGGCCTGTGCCCGAAGCACCAGCCCATCACCCACAGGGGACACTGGAACCGAAAAGGCCTTGTTGTTGCTTGACCAAGGCAACCATTGAGACTTGTGGCGTGGCGACAAGGGCACGCCCGCCAGCACCTTCCCCTCGTCGTCCACCATCGTGAGGGCGTAGCGCGCCAGCAGATCGGACGGCGTGCCATACCGCAGAAGGTTTTCCACTGAATACTCGCCCAGCACCACCCCTGAAAAATTGCCCTGCACGTTGAGCGGCACCTGAAGCTGCAGAAGTGGCGCCGCTTCGTCCGGCTGGAGCGAAGGCTGGGCGTAGACCGGCTGCTGGGTCTGGCGGGAGATCGCGAACACCGATGCGGTGGGCCCATTGCGCAGCACTTCCCCGGCCACGCGAATCTGCGCACTGGAGATCGTCGGGGTGACGTGGCTGGCCTTGACTCGCCCGTTTTCGTCGATCCAGGAAATCGCCTGCAACTCCGGATATTGGCCAATCAGCGTTTCGGCGCGCTGGTGGAACTGAGGCAGATCCATGTCCTTGTTGGCCAAGTCGCGCGCAATGCGCATGAGTTGCTCCTGCCGCTCCAGCAGCCTGAGGCGTACTCGCTGCTGCGCGTACTCGACATCGCGACGCAGTGCCTCCTGCTCCCGGTCCGCCTCCTCGACGCGCAAGTACCAGAACGCAACCACGATGGCGGCCAGGAAAAGCACGACTGCCGCCAGCGGCGCAAGCGCTGCAAAACGGTCTTGCCGGTTAGGCGAGAGGCTTCGCCACCAGCTGCGCCACCAGTGGCGAGGCCGCGCATCCTCGTTCTGGGAGCGCGCACTTGGCTTCTGGTCCGGAGGTAAGGGCATTCCAGCAGTGTAGGACGGTGCGGCCCTGAACAATGGAAGTGGCCACCCAAAGTTGACGTTAGGGAAAAATGCCGATTGCATCAAATTTCATAATGCGGGATGAAGCCGCACTATTTGAAAAGCAGTTCTTAGCCCTTACGCGGTGATC
>JBBSRE010000017.1:0-17858 GCA_038243365.1 Burkholderiales bacterium
CGTTATCCACCTGCTCCTGCCTATGGCGACGACCGCGAAGCGCTTTGTCTTGAATCGCAGGGCGCTAGCGGTGCAGCCAGCTGGGAGCACAAAGGCCTGTTGTACGTCAGCGCCCCTGTGACGCAAGCGGGGCGGCAGGTTGGACGCATCGTAGTGGGCGCGAGCATGCGGCCGCTGCTGGGTCGCGTCGGAATGTACATAGCAGTTAGCGGCTTGACGGCGGGCATCGCCTTGCTTCTAGCGTACGTGGGTGTCTTGCGCATTCGACGTGACATGGACAAGACCGAGCTGGAGCTTCAGCGGCTGGTTTACGTCGACCCCGTCAGCAACCTGTTCAACCGGCGTGCAGCCAACAATCGCATTGAAGCCTTGCAACTGGTCGCGTCCAATCAAGGTTTTGTATTGGCGCTGCTTGACCTGGATGACTTCAAGATGGTGAACGACACCTTGGGGCACTTGGTGGGCGACGAACTTCTTCTCCAGTTGGGACAGCGGCTGAGCGCTGGGTTGGGAAGCGATGCAACCGTGTACCGCTATGGAGGCGACGAGTTTCTTTTAATCGTACCGAACGCTCCGGCTTCTGCCAAGTCGGAATGGGGTATCAGAATACTTGAGTTATTTGCAGAACAACTCATCGTAGGGCCACACCAACTTACCGTGCGCGGCAGCATTGGGCTGGCACACTCTCCTGAGGACGCCACGGACATCCCCTCGCTGCTTCGAGCCGCAGACACGGCGATGTACAAGGCCAAACACGGTGGCAAACACGCCTATGCGGTATTCAATTCCAACATGGACTTGGCACTGCGTCGGCGCTTGCGGCTGCTGGCCGAGCTGCGGGGAGCCATCGATCATGATGAGCTGTCGCTCGAGTACCAGCCTATCGTGTCTCTAGCGAATGGTGATGTGGTTGGAGTGGAGGCACTGGTGCGCTGGCATCACCCAGAACTCGGCACGATCGGGCCTGTCGAGTTCATTCCCGCGGCTGAGGAAAGCGGTTTGATCATCGATATCGGCCAGTGGGTCCTGGACGCTGCCTGCCGTCAACTCTGCCAATGGCGAGAACTCAATTTGCGCGACGTGTATGTAGCGGTCAATGTATCGGCGAAGCAGCTCGGACGCGGCCTGAGCGATCAAGTGTTGTGGGCGCTGAAAGCGTCCGGCCTTCCAGCACGTGCTTTGCAAGTGGAAATTACGGAGTACTCGATCGTCGAAGCGCTAGATACCAATGTCGCAGAACTGGCAGCGCTCAGGGCAAGTGGCGTGAAAGTTGCCATTGACGACTTCGGGACCGGACTCTCGTCTCTGGGATACCTGAAGCGTTTGCCTATAGACAAACTGAAAATCGATCGCACGTTTGTGAAGGATCTCCCTGGCGGAGAAGACGACGCGGCCATTGCCACGATGATTATCTCGCTCGCTCAACATCTAGGACTATCCGTTGTGGCGGAAGGAATTGAAACTCAGCAGCAATGCGACTGGCTGCGAAACGCAGGCTGTGAGTTCGGTCAGGGCTATCTGTTCAGCAGGCCCGTGTCACCCCAGAAGATCGAACGGATGCTGCGGGGCGTGCCTAGACTGAACTGCTAGCTCGGGCCGATGTGCTAAAAGGAACGGCAGCGGCCAAGGGTAAAAGAATACTGACCGCCCCCGGTTTTGAACTGGCCCCAATGAGTTGAACGGTTCCGGTACTGCTGTTTAACCTTGGAACGCGGGGCAATCAGTTTGCGTTCTCAGTTGGCGGCTACTTTTTTGCCGCCATCAACTCTTCCTTGCGGGCTGCCATTTTCGCTCCTAGTGCTTGCATGTCCAGCTTCGTCTTGCGGGCCTTGACGAACATCTCTTTCTCTTCTTCTTTGACGTGGTGCTTGACGAACTCGCCCATGACTTTCACCTTGGCGTCATACATTTCGCCATAGGGCGCCTTGCCCTCCACCTCTGCAATCAGATCCTTGACAGAGGAATGCTCTACCGTCGCCTCTGGCACCAGCTCACGGTCTTTCAAGGCAGCCTTAACCGCAGGGTAAAAGATCTCTTCCTCGATCTGCGTGTGAACGGTGAGCTCCTTACAAATCTGCGCGACGATCGAAGTCTTGCGCGCATCCGATTTGGTCTTTTCGAAGTCATCAAACAGTCCAGACACGAGCTTGTGATCTGCTTTCAGCATGGCTGTCGCATCCTTCGGCGATGTCTTTTTGGCAGGCGACTTGCGGGCTGCGACAGCTTTCTTGGCAGGTGTTTTCTTCGTGGGTGTTTTTTTCGTGGTCGACATGACGTTCCTTGGTGGGGTTTCAGTGGGCCTCTTCCCGCAGGGAATGAAGGGAAGTTGCCCGAGCGAATTTCGTATATTTCTCGACTCGGGCACGTAAGAATTTTTTTTCCCTTGGTGTAGGCGAACGCTTGGACCTTCCACTACGGCACCAAGCCATATGCAACCCCGCGGCCGGTTGATCCCGCAGCGACGACTGCTACTACGCTTGGCGTAGGTTGGGGTTGGGATAGACCGCATCGCAAGTGCGTGACGTACAAATGCGGGATGTCATGCTTGACTTGTAAAGCCGGCCAAACCTTCGACGTTCTGCGATTGAGCCAAGGCGACATGTGATGAATGGCCCTCAAGCGCAGCTGCCAGATAAGGCGCTGTGCGACTGTGGCTCACCTTTGCCACATCCACGGGCGTTCCGCGTGCCACGATTTTGCCGCCGGTCCCCCCGCTCCAGGCACCCATATCGATGACCCAGTCGCACACGGCCACGACGCGCATCTCATGCTCCACGATGACCACCGTGTTGCCCGCCGCTGCCAATCCATCCAGCTGCAACATGAGTCGATCCACATCGTCAGGATGTAGGCCCGTTGTGGGCTCGTCGAGAAATTGGGGACTCGTGCGCAAGGGCTTCGCATGCAGCCTCCACCGTAAGGTTCACCACATCGGCAATCGACAGGCCGTTCCAAAGGATCTAAAGCGTCGCTGCGTTGCAGCGTGCACCATGACAAGCCGGGCACGGTGCATACACGCTGGGCATGAAGAGCATTTCGACGCTCACGACGCCCTCGCCTTCGCACACTTGGCAGCGCCCCTTCGACACATTGAAGGAAAACTGCCCCGCGTCATACCGACGCTTGCGCGCAGCCGGGGTAGCAGCGAACAACTTGCGTACCGCGTCGAAGCGCCGCGTGTAGGTTGCAAGATTCGAGCGATGGGTGCGGCCACTCGACTTCTGGTCTACCTGCACCAAGCGGTGGATTTTCTCGCAGCCTGATGCGATGCGCCAGGCAGGTGGAACAGCTATTGACTCTGAATCGCCTGCAAAGTCATCCCCGTTGTCGGCACTCGCCTCCCCCTGCTCCACTCCAGCAACCGCCAGCGGGCGGCCCAGGTAAACCGACACTAGATCTAGCAGCGCTTGGCTCACCAAGCTGGATTTTCCGGAAACTTGCACTTCGCACGCAAACGGACATCGGAAACACACGCGCCGCTTCTGCTCAGTTGCCTTGCTGCTCCGCGAGTGATGCCGACCGATGGACGCTCAACCCGAAAAGGTGTCGGCCGCGTCAAAAGGCGGAACGCGCATGAGATCCGTGTGTACGCCCATGATCTCGCCGGCACGCTCCACCGCCTGCCAGAGCGGCGCCGGCATCCTCAAAATCTCTTCTGGCGATTCGGCTTGCGCAATCCACGCTTCAATTTGAGTGTGCTGCTCGAAGGTCAGCAAGTCCAAGTGCAGCATCTCGTCAATAGTTTTCATGCAGACCCACAGGCATTTCCCAAAGTTTTCCTACCATCGTTCCGTCCAAGCGCAAACGCTAGACGAGTGCGGCAGACTCTATTTTCTCAGGTCGAACACTCAACTGAGATCTTTCCACCTCTGCAAAGCTCGCATGTGGATTTCACCCGTTCCCTTTCCCGCCGCATGGACGCTATGCGCAGCATGGCACACAGCTGGTTCACGGTGTCACTCCCTTGGCGGCCGTGGGCCGCGTTCACGGGTTTGAACCAGCCAATGTTGAGCAGGGGGACCGACAGTTGGCCGCTACGGCGCGCCGCCCGCGCCAAATCTGTTGGCGACTGCAGCATCAAGCTGAGGAGATATTTTTCGGGCAAACAAGGTGCTTGGTTCACCGCATGAATCTCTAGATTTGCGGGTGCCACGGACGCTCCCTCCAAGGATCGTTTGGTTCCGAGTGCCAACTGCGCACTCTGGCGGATTGCAGGGCTTCCAACCCTGGCAGACACACGCCAACCAACTTGACACTGTTGATGAGGAGAGGTGAAGCTCGGAGGGCGAAGGCGCGTTCACTTGTTGCAAAATAGGGACTGATCAGGCCCTCTCATTGCGCTGGTGAACAGTTCGAATCTGTTGGGACCTACCACTTGCCCAAGTGACTACTGTTTCAGAACGGTCCCTTTGTACGCTACGGCTGTCGGTGCAGGGAGTCGTCGTCGCACATAGCGCAACGACGTTGAGGCTTGGTTCCACAGTCGTCACACACCGCTACGGCGGCCCCATCACACAGGCATACAGACCACACACCATGCATCCGCAAGCCGATCAACTCTGGCGCGCTCCGCGATGGACCCTGGCCGTGTTGCTGGCGGTCCTGGGCATGCTCGGGCCGTTCTCGATTGATACCTATCTGCCGGCGTTTTCCGGCATTGCTGAAGCGTTGGGCGCCACTCCGGTGCAGATGCAGCAAACGCTTTCAGCGTACCTGTTCGGCTTTGCGTTCATGAACCTGTTCCATGGCGCCCTGGCCGACAGTTTCGGCCGGCGCCCGGTGGTGCTGTGGGGCATTGCGATGTTCACGCTGGCTTCGGCCGGTTGCGCACTGGCTCAGACAATCGAGCAACTGGTTCTATTCCGGGCGTTGCAGGGCTTGTCTACGGGCGCAGGCATTGTGGTTTCACGCGCCGTGATCCGCGACATGTTTCCACCGGCGCAGGCTCAAAAGGTGATGAGCCAAGTGACGATTTATTTTGGCGCCGCTCCCGCCATTGCGCCCATCGTGGGGGGCTGGCTCCTGGTTCATACCGGATGGCACAGCATCTTCTGGTTCCTGACAGGCGTAGGTGTGGTGCTTTGGATCGCCAATTACCGCCTGCTGCCCGAAACGCTGCATGTCGACCAACGCCAGTCGTTCAAGATTCCCCACTTGATGCGGGGCTACTGGGAGCTTGGGTCAAGCCCGCGCTTTCTGCTGCTCGCACTGGCGAGCGGTGTGCCTTTCAACGGCATGTTTCTCTATGTACTGGGAGCGCCTGCGTTTCTCGGCATTCACTTGGGGCTGCAGCCGCAAGAGTTCTTCTGGTTTTTTGTGCTCACCATTTCCGGCATCATGTCTGGCGCGTGGCTCAGCGGGCGGCTCGCAGGCAAGGTCGCCCCCAAGACGCAGATACGGCATGGCTTTGTAATCATGCTGACAACCTCGGTGCTGAACGTGCTTGCCAATGCGCTGTTTCCGGCCAACGTGTCCTGGGCCCTGGTACCTGTGGCGGTCTTCGCGTTCGGCTGGGCGCTCATGGTGCCAGTTGTCACTTTGCTGGTACTGGACCTGTACCCTGCCCGTCGCGGCATGGCGTCGTCGTTGCAGGCCTTCATAGGCTCAGCCGCCAATGGCGTGGTAGCAGGTGTGCTGGTGCCGCTGGTGATGCATTCCACTCTGATGATGGCGCTGAGCTCCATGGCGATGATGTCGATTGGGCTTGTCGCATGGGTGTACCTGCATCACCGCTGGCCGGAAATCGGGCGCCACATCAGTTGATTGCCGCGCAAATCGTCCTCGTTGAGCTTACAGTTCCAGCACCAGTCAGAGCCTGCGCCGGTCGATCTCGGCCTGCTCGTAATAGCGGATTTTCTCTGCGTACATGGCGTGATCAGCTCGATTCAGCGCAGCTTCCACCTGATCGCCTGCGCTGCAGCTGGACAACCCTACTGACAAGCTGAGCGGCTGCCCGGCGTAGAACTGGTTGTTGAGTTCCACAAGCGAGGCGATGCGCTCGATCAGCGCTGCGGCTCCGCGCTCGTCGATGCCGGGCATCAGGATGGTGAACTCATCTCCGCCGACGCGTGCAGCGCAGCAAGTAGCGTCCACCGCCTTAGCCAACACTTCGCCCACACGGCGCAGCATCGCATCGCCCGCCGCGTGGCCCTGCTCGTCATTGATCAGCTTCAGGCCGTTGAGGTCCAGCGTGACGACGCTGAGCGGCCACGGGCCCTTGCGCGTGATGCGGTTGAGCTCCTCCACATAGAAAGCACGGTTGCGCAGCTGTGTCAGCACATCGTGCTTGCCCAAGTATTCCAGGTACGCCTCTGCCTTCTTGCGCGCGGTGATATCCACCAGAGAAAGCAGCACCAAACCCCAATCGTCATGGCTACCATCGAGCACCGAGAACTGCATGTGGATGTAGACCGCATCCCCCGAGAGTGCGTAGTTCACGACCTCCCGGTGCTGGGTAAGCTTGCCATCCCAAAGATCCTGTAGCTGCTCGGAAAAAGATTCCTCCATTTCGCCTCGGAAGATGCGACGCAGGTTGTTGAGCAGCACCTCCTTGCTGGACGCGCCGAACATGTCCAGCGTTTGCTGGTTCACGTCGATCACACGGATCTCCTGCATGCAGCGCGAGACGAACTCAGGGTGCACCTTCAGAAAAGTCCTGAAATCACGGATACCCTGATTTCGCACGTCGTCCAGCAGGCGCTTGACGGTACTGAAATCCTCCACCCACAGCGACACTGGCGAGTGCTCAAACAGATCCTTGGAATGACGCTCGCTGCGGCGCAAGCGCTCAGTGCTCTGCGTCTGCTCGGTCACATCTTCAAGCGAGACGAGGACGCGGTCCCAGGTCGATTCGTGTCCAGGCAGCACGCGTCCATGCACGAGCACGTCCAGCCGCTTTCCCTCCAGCGAATAGTTGACGGTCTGGTTGTCGAAACCTTGCCCGCCTGACCACAACTGCACCAACTCGTTGATGACTTGCGGGTACATGTCGTCCCGGAACACACGGTCTAGCTGGTCGAGAAGATCCGCCGGTGAGGCTGCTTCCAATAATTCAAGCGTGCGCTGGTTCACACGCAGCACCCTTATCGCCCGGGTGCACTGCTGGATGCGGGTGACGTCTTCAGACAGATAGGCGCGCAGATCGAGCACGCCTTCGCTGCGCCACACTTCGAACAATGACCTGAGTCCGCTGTAGTCCTCCAGCCAAAGCGACACGGGAGCCAAGTCGAACATGTGCTCGAAATCTGCGTCTGTGGATGCTGTGAATGTCAAAGTGAATCTCCTGCTACCCGCATTATTCGAGACGCGGGGTTCTGCAGGTTGACCCAGCACAAAAAAAAAGCCACTTCAAAATGAAGTGGCCTGAGGGCACACGGGGCTAGGCGCTGTGCTTAGCGAGCAGGACGCGCCGGGCGCTTGCGCGCATCGTGCGGCGTAAAGGACTTACCCGCCGGTGCTCCAGGCTTGGAAAAAGCCGGCTTGCGGGGCTGGAAGTCGCCACGGGGAGCACCGCCATCGCGTGGCGACGGGGCGCCATAGCCACCGCGGGCACTATCACCATAGCCGCCGCGTGCGCCGTCACCGCCACGCGCATCGCCGCCAAACCCGGGCTGGCGGCCATAGCCGTCAGCATCGCGGCGCGGCGCTGGGCCGCGGCTGTCGGGCGCTCCTTGTACCCGCTGGCGGTCATTAAAACCGCCACGGCTGTCGCTGCGTGATGCACCCGCGTAGTTGCGATCGCGGGAAGGCGCGCCACGGCCACCACCACCACCACCGCCAAATCCACCGCGACCCCCACCGAAGTCGCCTTGACCTTGCGATGGACGCGTTGACGGGAAGCGCTGCGTGGGCTCAAGGCCTGGCACGACTTCGGCCTTGAACTGCTGGCGCGTGTAGCCTTCGATGTCGAAAATCTTGCGACGATCACGGAACTCGGCAAACGTCACGGCCAGACCATCGCGACCTGCACGGCCAGTGCGGCCGATACGGTGGGTGTAGTCCTCTGCCTTCATCGGCAGGCCAAAGTTGAAAACGTGGGTCACGGTGGGCACGTCAATGCCGCGCGCAGCCACGTCTGTAGCGACCAGAATCTGCACCTGGCCTTGGCGCAGTGCCATCAGGCGGCGGTTGCGCAGGCCCTGGCTCAGGGCGCCGTGCAGCGCCACGGCGCTGAAGCCTTCTTGCTGCAGGTCTGCGGCGAGTCCATCGCATTCGATCTGGGTGCTGGCAAACACGATGGCCTGGTTGATGGTGGTGTCACGCAACCAGTGGTCGAGCATCTTGCGCTTGTGCTGCAGGCTGTCGGCCCAATGCAGGATCTGCTTGATGTTGCTGTGTTTTTCAGTCGGGCTGTCGATCTGGATCTTCTGCACGCTGCTACCGCCATCGTGCATGACGCGCATTCCCAGCTGCTGGATGCGCGGCGCCAGCGTGGCGCTGAACATCATCGTTTGCTTGCGCTGGCTGGTGAGCTGGTTGATTTCCGCGAGGTCGTCCGAGAAACCCAGGTCCAGCATACGGTCGGCTTCGTCGACCACGAGGAATTGCACCTCGTCAAGCTTGATCTGCATGGAGCGCTGCAGGTCCAGCAAGCGGCCGGGGGTCGCCACCACCAGGTCGGCATTTTGCAACTTGGCGATCTGCAACTGGTAGGGCATGCCGCCCACCACGTTGGCCACGCGAAGACCGCGGGCATGCTTGACCAGGTCAATGGCGTCGTGCGCCACTTGTTGGGCCAGTTCGCGCGTAGGGCAGACAATCAAAGCGCCTGGAATGGCGGGCTTGAAGTTGCGGTTGTTGGTTGGGTCCTTGCGCTTGGCGCGCTTGGGGGGAGCCTCACCACGCTCGATGGCCTCGGCCGCAGCACGCTCGTATTCGGCACGGGACTGTTCGTTGGCCTCAGCCTGTTGGCGCAGCAGTGTGTTGAGAACAGGCAACAAGAACGCCGCCGTTTTACCGCTGCCGGTCTGGCTGGACACCATCAGGTCGATGTAACGGCCGCCCTGCGAACCTGCACCCATAGCAAGCGGGATCGCCTTGAGCTGTACGGAAGTCGGCTGGGTGTAACCCAGATCAGCCACGGCTTGCACCAGCTCGGGGGCCAGGCCCAACTCAACAAAACCATTCGGCTCAGGCGTTACTGTCTCATCGGCCGCTTGCGCGGAGTCTTGCGACTCCACGAAAGTCACAGGAGATGCTGCCGAAGCAGGTGTGTCGTTGGTTTCAGCAGGCGCGAATTCGCCCTGCACTTCAAAAGTGTCGGTCATGATTTTTCTCTCACGAAAGCTACCGCGCCTGCTGGCACGGGCGGTTTCATCGATGGTTAAAAAACATCAACCATCAAACGAAACCTGCATGGCGTCGCGCCAATGCGGCTGGGCTGTTGTGCGAGAACAGCTGCAAGTCACCTGCGGTGACTGAGCTGACTGCGGGCCCGATGAGTGAAGGGAGATGCGCAAAAATTGCACCGCCAAATGCGTTGCAAGCCGGCGATTATCACACGGATACGGGTTTTCCCGCAAGGTCGGGAGCAAAGAAATGCGCACGGTAATGCAACAGTTCATCGATGGATTCATGCACATCCGCCAGGGCAGTGTGTTTCTGGGCTTTTTTAAAACTGCTGTGCGCCTCGGGCTTCCAGCGCTTGGCCAGCTCCTTGAACGTACTCACATCGACGTTGCGGTAGTGCAAAAACGCTTCGAGCTTGGGCATGTAGCGCGCCAGAAAGCGCCTGTCCTGGCCGATGGTATTGCCACACAGAGGCACCTTGCCCTTGGGCACATAGACCTTCAAAAAGGCCAACACCTGTGCTTCGGCATCCTCCTCGGTGAGCGTTGATGCGCGCACCTTGTCGATGAGTCCGCTGCGCCCATGTGTGCCCTGGTTCCAGGCGTCCATGGCGCCGAGCAGCGCATCGCTCTGGTGAATGACCAGCACCGGGCCTTCGATGCGCGGCACCAGCTGTGGTCCGGTCACGATCACCGCAATTTCAATGATGCGTTCCTTCTCAGGATCGAGCCCCGTCATCTCGCAATCGAGCCACACCAGATTCTGATCGGAGCGCGCCAGCAGGGCAGCGGAAGAAGGGGTAACTTGGGAAACATCGGACATCCCCGCATTGTGTCCGAAGCCCCTGCCCGCACCGGCACTGCAGGCTTGCCCTAAACTTCGCGCCTCATGCCAGACAGCCCTGCTTTTACCCCCACCCCCTCGCTGATTCTTACCCTGGCCTTTGCCCTGGCGCTGGCGACCGGTTTCGTGCTCAAAACCTGGCTGGCCGGGCGGCAGCTGCGCGCAATCGCGCGTGGCCGCGCTTCGGTTCCGCCTGCGTTCGCCGAGCGAATTCCGCTGGCCGCACACCACAAGGCGGCCGACTACACCCGCGCGAAACTGCGCTTCGGGATGCTGGAAGCCGCATTCGGGGCGGCGGTGATTCTCGGTTGGACTCTGTTGGGTGGCCTGGACGCCTTGAACCAGGCGCTCCTCACCTGGCTGGGCGGCGGCATGGTGCAGCAACTCGCGCTGCTGGCGACCTTTGTCGTGATCAGCGGTGTATTGGACCTTCCGGGAACGCTGTACCAGACTTTTGTGCTCGAACAGCGCTACGGCTTCAACCAGCTCACGCCAAAACTGTGGCTGATGGACCTGCTGAAGTCGACGCTCATCGGCGCTGCCATTGGCCTGCCGATTGCGGCCGCCATCCTTTGGCTCATGGGGTCGGCCGGTGGCTTGTGGTGGCTGTGGGCCTGGGCGCTGTGGACCGGCTTCAACCTGCTGCTGATGTGGATCTACCCCACGTTCATTGCGCCGCTGTTCAACAAGTTCGAACCTTTGTCCGACGAAGCGCTCGCCGTGCGCGTCAAGGCGCTGATGCAGCGCTGCGGCTTCTCGGCCAAGGGCCTGTTCGTGATGGACGGAAGCCGGCGCAGCGCGCATGCCAACGCCTACTTCACCGGCCTGGGCGCCGCCAAGCGGGTGGTGTTCTTCGACACGCTGCTGCGTCAACTCGCCCCCGGCGAAGTGGAAGCGGTGCTGGCGCACGAGCTGGGCCACTTTCACCACCGTCACGTGCTCAAGCGGATGGTTGTGATGTTCGCCATCAGCCTGGCTGGTTTTGCGCTGCTGGGCTGGCTGTCGTCGCAGGCGTGGTTTTATTTCGGCCTGGGCGTGCGGCCCAACCTGGTGTCGGTGATTCCCGGGGGCGTAAATATCCCCAGTGACGCGTTGGCGTTGCTGCTGTTCCTGCTCGTGGTGCCGGTGTTCACGGTGTTCCTGTCGCCGCTGTTTGCGCATTTCTCGCGCTCGGACGAATTCCAGGCCGATGCCTATGCCGTGGCGCAGACCGGGCAGGCCGATCTGGCAACCGCCCTGCTCAAGCTGTACGAAGACAACGCCTCCACCCTCACCCCGGACCCGCTCTACGTGCGGTTTTATTACTCGCACCCTGCCGCCGTCGAGCGGCTCGGCCGTATTCGCGGCGGCGTGCACACTGGAGCCATGGCATGACACACGATTTGAAGCAAAAAGACTGGTCTGCGCAGACCAGGCGTGCGCTGACAGCTACGGAATTGGTAGCAGCGTTGGCGAAGCTAGAGGGCTGGGGGCTTCAAGGCGATGGTGCTGATGTCGCCATCGTCAAAACCTATCGCTTCGCCAACTATTACCAGACCATGGCGTTCGTCAATGCGGTGGCCTTTGTCGCCCACGCCCAAGACCACCACCCTGATCTTGCGGTGCATTACGACCGCTGTGTGGTACGCCTGGCGACCCACGATGTGGGCGGCGTGTCCAGCACCGACTTCGATTGCGCTGCCCGCTTTGACGCTTTGATCGCATGACGCAGCGCACCGCGGTGGCTGACACCACACCGCAGCGCCAAGGGTTGGTAGTGTCCAGCCACGGGCGCCACTGTGTGGTCGAGACCGCTGACGGCGAACGACGCATTTGCCACCCGCGCGGCAAGCGCAGCCAAGCCGTGGTGGGCGACCGTGTTGACTGGCAGCCTGCTCCAGCCGGCCAAGGGCGCGACGGAACGATCGAGCGGGTGCAGGAACGACGCAATCTGTTCTACCGCCAGGACGAAATTCGCACCAAATCATTTGCCGCCAACCTGGACCAAATCCTGATCCTGCTGGCCGCGGAGCCGGTGTTCTCCGAGATGCAACTGGCCCGCGCGCTGATTGCAGCAGAGGCCGCCGGCATTGCGGCGCTGGTGGCGCTGAACAAGCGCGACCTGTCTACTCCGTTCGCCCGCGCCTGGGAGCGCTTGCAGCCCTACCGGGACATGGCGGAGCGTGGCGAGGGGCAAGTGCTTGGCCTGTCGCTGGGCCAGGAGCCAGACGCTGCGCAGGCGCTGCTTGCGCCTTTGCTGCATGGCAAGACCACGCTGGTGCTGGGCCCTTCAGGCGTGGGCAAGAGCACCCTGGTCAATTTGCTGGTGCCGGGGGCGGCGGTGCTCACTGCCGAAATCTCCCAGGCGCTTAACTCTGGCAAGCACACGACCACGAGTACGGCGCTTTACTGGACCGATGCTGCACGCAGCACGGCGGTGATCGATTCGCCAGGGTTTCAGGAGTTTGGGCTGCACCATGTGGAACCGATGCAACTGGCGCGCTGCATGCCCGACATTGCGGCCCACGCATCAGACTGCAAGTTCTACAACTGCACCCACTTGCATGAACCCGGCTGCGGCGTCATTTCTGCAGTCAAATCAGGCCCTGAGGCAGGTGGAATAAGCGCGATACGCTATTCTATTTATAGCGAATTGTTTGGTGAGCTGGGCCAGACCCGCTATTGAGGCGGCGCCTTCCGAGGCGTCTGGTGAAGTGCCTGATTCAGTGCCTGCTCAAGCGCTTCCATCAGCGCGTCGCACTGCTCTGGCGAGCCGATGCTGATGCGCAAATAGTCAGCAATGCGCGCGGGCTCGCTGAAATGCCGCACTACCACGCCCTGCTCGCGCAGCGCCTTCGCCACCTGCGTGGCGGCGCGCTCCGGATGGCGCACGAACAGGAAATTGGCTTGTGACGGCAGCACCACGAAGCCAAGGTCTTCGAGCTGCAGGACCAGGCCCTCGCGGCTGTGCATGACGGCCTGGCGAGTCTGCTCGAAATACGCGTCGTCCTGGTAGGCAGCCACTGCACCGGCGAGCGCCAGTCGGTCGAGTGGGTAGGCATTGAAACTGTCCTTCACCCGCTCCAGCGCGTCGATGAGCGGCCGCTGGCCCAGCGCGAACCCTACCCGCAGGCCGGCAAGCGAGCGCGACTTCGACAGCGTGTGCACCACCAGCAGGTGGGGATAGCGATCAATCAAGCTGGCAGCAGACTCTGCGCCAAAATCCACATACGCCTCGTCGAGCAGCACCACGCGCTGCGGGCAGGCCTGCAGCAAGCGCTCCACCGCCGAAAGCGGCAGCGCGATGCCGGTGGGCGCGTTGGGATTGGCCAGCACCATGCCGGAGCAGCCAGCGGCCACACGCTCGGCCATCGCCGCGATGTCCACACGCATATCGCCATCCAGCGGTACGGCGGCGATCTCGATGTCGTAGAGCCGGCAGGTCGCGGCGTAGAAGCTGTACGTCACGTCGGCCATCACAAGGGGCGCTGCGTGCTGGAAAAACGCGAAAAACGCGTGCGCTAGTACTTCGTCTGAGCCGTTGCCTGCAAACACCTGCTCCGCCTGCAAGCCGTGGTGTTCAGCCACTGCCTGCCTGAGCGCACGCGCGTGCGGATCGGGATAGCGTTCAAGACCGCTTGCAGCGGCGGCCTGAATCGCCGCAATCACGCGCGGCGACGGTGGGTAGGGGTTTTCGTTGGTGTTGAGCTTGACGAGCCGCGCCATGCGCGGTTGCTCACCTGGCACGTAGGGAGCCAAGCGCATTACCACCGGGCTGAAAAGCCCCGTGCTCGCGGTCGTAGTCAGGGCGTCTGGCGCTGGCAACGTGCGCTAGCTCAGCAGGCGCGCAAAGGTCAGCAGCACCAGCACCACCATCCACACCACCACTGAGCGCCACACCAGACCCACAACGCTGCGCAGGTGGGCCAGCTCTGGCTCCCTGCCAGGGGTCACGTTGCTGTCCTCCATCGCGGCGTCAAACGCCAAACCGTCGCCGCCGGTCGCAGCAGGCTGGCTCTTGAGCGCAGCGCCGCCCAGACGCACGTTGATAGCACCTGAAGTGGCTGCCAGCAGGACACCATCGTTGTCATTTGGAAATTGGCGCGCATAAAAGCGCCAGCCGTCAATGGCTTCCTCAAAGCTGCCCACCACTGCGAAGCACAGTGCAGTAGCGCGTGCAGGCACCCAGTCGATGCGGGTCCAGGCTTCTGCGCTGGCGCGCTGCAACGCGGTGCTGGCGCGCGCTGCGCCATCCGGGCCGGGCCGGCTCCAGTACCGGGTGACGAATTCGGACATGCGGTAGAACACCGCTCCCATAGGACCCAGGCCCAAAGCCGCCGACACGGTGTACCAGGCCAGCACGCCGAACACATGCCGATGCGCGGCAAGAACCGAATATTCGAGCACATGACGGACCAGCTCGCTGCGCGGCAGCTCGCCCGTGCTGACCTGCTGCCATTCGGCAAGGCACTCGCGCGCAGAACGCTCATCGCCCAGGTCCAGTGCGTCGCGAATGCGCGTGAAATGGTGGCTGAACTGGCGAAATCCCACGGTGGAATAGAGCACTGCCACGTTCCAAACCAGCGCCACAGGCCATCCCACCCAGCGCACCAGCAGCAGGTGCACCACCATCACGAACAGCGCAGGCATGAGCACCGCCAGCGCCCAGGCTACCCACGCGTGGTTCGGTTTGCCCGCATCGAAATTGCGGCTCACGGAAATCGACCAGGCACGCAGGCCGGTGTGCACCATGTTGCCGGAGGCCAGGGGGCGTGCCTGCTCGATCAGCAGGGCTAGCAAGATAGCAATGAAACTCATGGCGGGGATGATAGCGGCGCGTTTGTGAGCGCCGCCGGCACGAACTGAAACGATGGCACGCAGAAGCTCCGTCAGGCAGCGAGAAAGCGGTAGAAGTTGCGCAGCATGCCGGCCGTAGCCCCCCAGATGAAGTGCTCATAGCCGTCGGTATCACGAAACGGCATGGAGTACCACTCGCGTCGCACGCCGTCGTGCTCAAACGCGTGCAAGCGGTGATAGGCCGGATTCATCAGGAACGACAGAGGCACTTCGAAAACTCGCGCCACCTCGTAAGGGTTCGGGCGCACCGCGCTGCCTATCGGCACCAGCGCCACCACGGGAACCACCAGAAACGATGAGCCCGTCACGTACTGAGGCAAGGTGCCCACCACTTCGGCCACTGCAGGGTCGAGCCCCACTTCTTCGTAGGCTTCGCGCAATGCAGTGGCTGCGGCATCGGCGTCTTCAGGGTCGGTCTTGCCGCCAGGGAACGCGACTTGCCCTGAATGGGTGGACAGGTGGAGCGTGCGCTCCGTGAGCAGCACCGTGGGCTCTGGACGCTGCACCAGGGCGATCAGCACCGCTGCGTGTGACGGCGCCCGGTCGGAAAAGCGTGGCTCCACCGCAATCTCTGGCTGCCACAACGGTGGGTGTTTGAACCGCGCACGCAGCGCATCGGGTGTCGTGCGCTCCAGCGGAACCGCCGGCAAGCTCTCGTCCGTATCGATGACGGGCACCGTGCGTGGGTCGAAGGGCGGAAGCGGCAAGGGCATGCGGAGGCGAGTGCAAGCAATAGGAGTGAGGAAGAGCGGTCAACAAAAAAGCCGCAGCGCCTGTGAGGCTGCTGCGGCTTCATGCGCTCAAGGCGCCGTCACCCGGTTCGCGCGCTTATTGCGCGGCAACCTTGGCTGCGGGCTTGACGCGCGATGGCAGCTTTTCTTTGATACGAGCCGACTTGCCGCTGCGCTCACGCAGGTAGTACAGCTTGGCACGGCGGACGTCACCGCGGCGCTTGACTTCGATCTTGGCGATCAGGGGGCTGTAGGTCTGGAACGTACGCTCCACGCCTTCGCCGCTGGAGATTTTGCGCACGATGAACGCACTGTTGATACCGCGGTTGCGCTTGGCAATCACGACACCTTCATAGGCCTGCATCCGCTTACGCGTGCCTTCAACGACGTTGACGCTGACGACGACGGTGTCACCGGGCGAAAATTCAGGAATGGTTTTGCCGAGGCGGACGATTTCTTCCGCTTCGAGGGTCTGGATCAGGTTCATGGGTGCATCCTGCGATCGTGCCCGCGCCATGATTGGCAGTGTCAGGATTGACAGGGAGGCTGAAGCAGCAAAAAGCTACGCGCCGGCCGGGTAGAGGATCGAAAAGCCCGCCATTATAGCCCGCTAGTCCTTCCAGCCAACGAGGCTTCGTCGGCCGCACTGAGCAGGCCGGAGCCCCGCGCGCGGTCGATGAGGTCAGGACGATGCTGACCCGTGGTCAGCAGGCTCTTCTCGCGCCGCCACGCTTCGATCTGCGCGTGGTGACCCGACATCAATGCTGCCGGCACCTTGCTGCCTTGCCAGTCGTCAGGACGCGTGTAGTGCGGACAATCCAGCAGGCCATCGAGCGCCGGATTGAAACTGTCCTGCACGTGGCTACCGGCATCGTGCAGGACCCCCGGCTGCAGCCGGGCCACTGCGTCGAGCAGCGCCATGGCAACCAGTTCGCCGCCAGACAGCACGAAATCGCCCAGACTGATCTGATGGTCCACAAATCGATCGATAAAACGTTGGTCGATGCCCTCATAGCGGCCGCACAGCAACACTGCGCCGCTGCCTTGCGACCAAGCCTCGACGCCGGCATGGTCCAACCGGGCGCCGATGGGCGAAAAAAGGACGAGCGGGGCGGTGGATTCGGCGGGCTCGGCGCGCGCTGCGCGGATGGCGGCCAGGCAGCGCGCTAAGGGTGGCGCCATCATCACCATGCCGGGGCCACCGCCAAACGGCCGGTCGTCGACACGGCGATAGTTCCCTTCAGCGAAATCACGCGGGTTCCACAGATGAACAGCCACCTGCCCGGACTCAAACGCCCGTCGCGTCACACCCGTAGTCAAAAAGGGCGCAAACAGCTCCGGAAACAGGGTGATGACATCAAATCGCATGGCGGAGAAAAACTCTGCGCAGCCGCAGTGTTTCTGCCTGTTAGTAGTCGGGCTGCCAGTCGACCACGATGCGGCCGCCCGGAACATCCACCTGATCAATAAACGCGGCTACAAATGGAATCATGCGCTCCACAGGCTTTGCTGGGGAGCCGTCTGCTTCTTCGCTGCTTGGCTCGCCCTCCAGCACCAGCACGGTCTGGGGGCCGGTGGTGAGCAAATCTCGCACCGTGCCCAAGGCCACCTGCTCGCGGTTGATGACCGCTAGGCCGATGAGGTCTACCCAGTAGTACTCGCCTTCTGCGGGCTTGGGAAAGGCTGCGCGCGAGACGAAGATTCGCGAGCCCCGCAGCGCCTCGGCGGCATTGCGGTCGTCCACACCCTGGGCCCAAGCGACGATGCTGCCCGAGTGCTCACGCGCTTGGCGCGCCTCAAGCTGCACCGTGCCCTCAAACGCGCGCGCGCCACGCTCGGTCGGCTGAAGATACCAGCGGCGCGTGGTGAGCAACACCTCCGGCTCAGTGCTGTGGGGCAGTACCTTGAACCAGCCCTTCACGCCCCAAGCGTCGGCTATGCGGCCGACCTCGATGGCGTCGCCTGGCAGTGTGGCGGCTTGCAGCGCGGGAGTAGCGGTCATGGTCGGGGGCGGTGCAGAAATGAGAAAGGGCGGTTGCCTCCGTGATCAACGGTGCAATCCGCCCTGTCGGGTCGGCGCGGAAGAATCAGGCGGTTTGTTTGGCAGCCTGCTTGATCAGGCGATCCACCGTAGGGGACGATTGCGCACCAACGCTCTTC
>JBBSRE010000018.1:0-17097 GCA_038243365.1 Burkholderiales bacterium
CACCAGGAAGCTCGCGCCCGCTGCGATGCCGTTGAGCTGATGGTTTTGCTGCCCGACCGCCATGGCACCTCGGCTCATGTCCACATTGACGACCTGCCGTGCCCCTGCTTGTAGCGCCACGACCGAAAATGCGCAGGTGTACGCAAACAGATTGAGCACCTTTGGTCCGCGAGAAAATTGGCTGCAATGGTTTGCCACACATTGGCGCACCCACTCACGTCCCGCCGCCATGTCCAGAAACAATCCGTGGTTTTGGCCGCGCTCCAAATGCACCAAGTAGCGGGCGCCTCGCTCAGTCACCATGTGCGGCTGAGGCACTGTTCCTTCGACGATGTGCGTTTCCGTGTCTCGCTCATGGCGCCGCTGAAACACCCAGTTCAGTGGCTGACCGGGGGAAATTTCACGCCACCGATCAGACAATGCCGCGCCGATCTGGGCCAGTTCCGATATCTCATCGTCCGGCGGCGGCGCAAAACGGGTGACGAGAAACACTGGAGGAAAGACGTCCAACGCCCATGCAGAGCTGTCCGGATGCAAACCGCCTCTGCCATGAAAGATGCGCTGAGCGTCTGTGGGAAAATCCAGGCTTGAAATGGCGGCGAGAAGGGCTTGCATGCTCAGGATTGTGAGCGAGCCCAGCGCCGCCTCTGTACTCACTCTTCATTTGCGAACGCCTTCAGGAAGGAAACTGCATGTTTGCCCTCATCGGTACGATTTTTGTTGGTCTCATCGTGGGGTTGCTCGCAAGAGCGTTGAAGCCCGGCGACGACAAGCTGGGATGGATCATGACCATCGTGCTGGGTATTGCTGGCTCTATGCTGGCGCGTTACGTGGGCGTTGCAATGGGGTGGTATCTGCCGGGAGCGCCAGCTGGCTGGATAGCGTCCATTCTCGGCGCGATAGTGCTTCTGGTGATCTACAGCCTAGTGAAGCGCAAGAACTGATTCATGACGCTCGCGAAAAGCCGCTCGACCAGGAACGGTAGGGTGGCTTTTTCGCACCCGCCACGCGGTCCATGTTCGGGGGGACGGCCGAGCCACTTGAATGGCCCGTTTGGCGTCTTGCACCGCTGGATTCCAAGTTCAGATTGGAAGTTCTATCACCGGTTTGCCGCACGCCCTCACCGCGATGTGCCTCGGGAACTCTCAATAGAGTTGTCACCTGCTGAGCCCGTCAATCGCGCGGCGGCGTATGTCAGGGGGAAGGTCACAGAGCGGCAACGGAACGCTACGGCCGTCAGTCATTCAAACGAAAAAACCCCCAGCAGCGTCGTCCTACACTGCGGGGGTTTCTGGCTGAGGTAGCCAGTGCTACAACATCAAGGCTTGAGCTGAGCGCGGATTTCGCCGCCCTTATGGGCTTCTGAGTGCACGTTAGCGTAGAGCGAGCCCATCTTGTACGCAGCCAACTGCTCAGGAGTGAACTTGGCGTCGGCTGGAACCATGTAGCTGTTGGCACCGGTTTTTGTCAGCGGCACGACAACAGGGCCATTCTGGCCGGCAGGTGCCATGTGGATGTGCGCCGCGGTGCTTGAAATGCCAGCCGTTTTCACGGTGCCGCTCACCGCGCCATCCGCTGCAACTTTGATGTTGGCTGTTCCGGTGGCTGTAGTCGCCACAGGTGGCACCTCTTGTGAGCCAGCGAGTTTTTCGTCACCGCGCATGGCGCTGGTCATGGAGCCAGTCATTTTTTCAACGCTCGCGCACCCGACGAGGGTGGTGAGCGACGCGGCGACAACCAAGCCGAGCAGAGGTTTGAAACGGAAAGTAGATGTCATGGGAACTCCTTGGTTTTAAGACTCAAAATTGAACTTAGACAGTATGGGTTCCCTGCACCGTCTGGTCAAAAGAACTCGTGTAGGACATACGACAGTGCTTGTGAGGTCAGCCTGACTACTCGCCAGCTGTCGCCCAACAACGTGCCGTAAGCTTTTCACGCACGGCGAGTGACAACAATACTGACCCTGATGCCGGAAATATTCCTTGCATTGTGTGCGTTGCGCGCCGCTTGGAGAATAAGAGCGAAGGGTTACGTCTCGGCGGCAGGGCCTTCCCGTCTGCGCGGCAATGACCTGGATCTCTACCGGACAGGTTTGACGCCCCAGGTGGTCACTTTCAACCTAGAGCTGTCGAAGCGCCTGACGCTCATTTTCTGCCTGTCTTGAGTCGTCGCTGAGCTCCTCGCATCAGAGCCTTCCACCAGGTCCACGGATCGGGTTGATGGACGATTTCCATACACCCCCTGGTTGCTTCAACGGATGAAGGCACCGTCTTTTCTGACCATCGACAGCTCGGAGAAAGTCAGGCCCTGATGGTCTCCCGGCGCATAACGCACAAACATTCCGCCTAAATCCAGAGACTTGAAGGCTTCGAGTGATTTTTTGACGGCCTCAGGCGTGGGATTGGGTCCTGCTCGTTTGAGCCCTTCCACCAGCACCTTGGCGCTCACATAGCCTTCCAGGCTGCCATAGCTCAATTCGGACACCCCCATTTTTTTCATAGCCGCTTGGTATTCAGAAATCAGCGGAAGTGCGGGGTTCCATGGATAAGGCACAACTTGCGAGACCACCACGCCGACTGCATCCGCGCCGATGTCTTTGTGCAATTGTTGGCCATTGAGGAATGAAAAAGAATAAAACCTTGCCTCGGCCCCTGTGGACTTGTAAGCCTTGATGAATTTGGCTGTGACGTTATTGGTTGCCGACAGAACGATGGCGGTAGGCTTGAGCTTTGCCAGCTCGGCAGCTTTGGCTGCTGCATCCGAGCCGTCATTTTGGATGGCAACGCTACCCGCCATTTCACTGCCGCGTTGCTGGATGAATTTCTTGGTGCTTTCCATGGCCGAACGTGCGCCCGGATTGTCGTTGTGGGCGAACGCGATGCGCGTGATTCCAATAGTGAACAGGTGGTTAACGATGCGACCATATTCTTCGTCAAAGCTAATGCGCACCGGAAATCCATATTCGGAAAATTTCACCACCGGCCCGGCGCCTGTGTAGGGCGCGATCAGAGGTATTTTTAGTTCGTTAGCTGCTTTAAGCGCGCCAACGGACGATGTCGTGCCGATCGGCATCAGGATGGCGACAGCGCCCTCGCCCGCTAATTTTTTCACGTTTTCCGCAGCACGAGTGGCGTCGTAGGCGTCATCGAGCTGTCGAAGTTCTATCGGACTGCCGTGCACGCCGCCTGCGGCGTTCACGGCTTTGATCATGGCCCGAATGCCCACCAGCGGTTCGGTGGCCAGCGAGGCCAGAGGCCCGGTTTGCACATAGGTTTGCCCGACAACAATCGGTCGGGACTGGGCATGTGCCGACAACGACGCCAGCAGAGTCAGTACAGAGGCGAGCGAGCGGGTAAATGTGGACATGTGTCTCCTTTGTCACTGGAAGAGGGAAAACCGGACCACTGGCGAGCCACGCGGTCCAAAGGCCATCGCGTCCAACGCTACAAGGCGCTGAAAAGCGGAACTTTGCGTAGGGCGAACCTTCATTATTACTTGATGCCTAAAGTATTTTTCAGTGAATCTAGGTATTGACAAAGTGGCGGCGAGCTCGAAGCTGCTGGCAGAATTGCCACGCCCTATGCCACGCCCTATCAGTCGCCTATCTCGCTGGGGTGCGTAGCAACGGACGCACTTTTGGCCGAAATCTTGGCCATGGACCAGCGCAGAGAGGCTGCTGCGCCCTGCCCTGCGACCTGCCGTCGGCGGCCTTCGCTCACGCAGCGCTGGGATCGAAGCCGGAGCCGACCGGGCGCAGCTCTCGCCGCCATGCGCGGGGTAACGTGCAAGATCCTGGGATCACGGCCCGGCCGGGTCGCGGTGGACGCCCGCAGTGCAAGTGCCCGGGATTCTGAGGAACAGCGGCGCAGTCCTGGTCGGAGCTGCGCGGTCAGCTACTGGGTGTGTGGCGCATCAGCTTCAGGGCAGATTCACTTGCGCGCCCGCTGAAAATCCTCGCATCCATGCGCAATCTCGGCGGCCATGTCAAAGCGCCCGACAAGCGTTTGATGCAGGTGAATCGCGTTGCAGGCGTCTGACGCATCTGCGCCTGTTTCGATGGCAGCACCATTTCGTCATACAGGTCACCAGCGTGGGTGCCGAGCACGCGGCCGCTCAGGGTCTTACCGTAGCCGTAGCCGTGGGACTCGGGTGAACTCGGGGTCCGCAGTGCCGGCAAGGCTGCCGACCACGCCAGGCGGGAATGACGCAGTCTTTTCCTGAAAATGCTTAGTGCGTTTGCGTGACCTTGCGCAGCGACGGGTGCTCGTCCGGATTGATGCCGTAACGCCCGGCGAGATCGGCGCACGTCAATTGCGCGATGTATGCCAACACGGATGTGCGCGCCCACCGAGCGTCGGGAAGCGGCAGGGGGAGCTGAGCTGCGGGGATCTGATCGCCACCCAAACTGATATGGGGAACGCCGCGCGCCAGCAAGGCAGTCGTGACCGCCTTGCTGCTTTCCATGGGTTCGTCCGCGCCCGAGAACAGCACTACCCGGTCATCAGAGCTGGCCGCCGCGATCGGGCCGTGCAGGTACTCGGCGGTGGAGTAGCCAAAGGCGGGAGTGCCCACACTCTCTTGCAGCTTGAGCGCTGCATCAAGCGCCCCGCCTATCGACGGTCCCCGGGCGAGCCAGGTCACGGTGCGCGCCCCTGCGAGAAACGCGGCAAGCCGGGTTGCCACGGCATCGGCATCGATACGCAGCATGCAGGCGGCCGTCTGTTCTGCGGCGAGGGTGACGTCGACGCCGCTCAGGGCCGCCGCGACGAAAAGTTGTGCGATTACGCTCTTGGTGGCAGGCACCGCCAGCTCTGGCTCACAACCCAGTCGGATGACGTGGTGTGCATGTTTCAATAGATGCGTATCGGCAATTCCGGCCTCGGTAATCGCCACCACCAGCGCACCGTGTGCACGCAGCCATTCGGCGCTGGCAGCAATGTCAGTGGACTGACCTGAATAGGAGAACGCGTACACGACGGCATCACTCCAATCGGCCTCGGGCAGCGTCTGCGTTGCCAACCAAGGTCTGAACTCTATCGGTTGGCGGCCGGACTGGATGGCAAACAAGTACGCTGCAAAAGTGCACACGTTGCCCGAACTGCCGCGACCCAGCAGTACGGTTGTGGTTCGGTCAGCGACCTGGTGGCGCACGGCGTTGGCCTCGCGCTGCCAGCGGGCAGCTTCGGAGCGCAGTACCGCGGGTGCGCTACGCGCTTCTTTGGCCATCGTGCTATTGGACATGTGAGATCTCCTTCGGTGTGTGTGAATGCATCGGCAATGCGCGCCAGTAAAACTCACTGGGCTGGTTGTCGTGCAGTTGGTTGGTGATGCGCGCGCGCATGCCGTCGTCGCCACCAAAAAGGGGTTGCACCTGGCTTGCGTAGTGCCGCAGCAGCGCCATCTTGGCGTCCACATCGACCGGCACGACGAAGCGCTGCGCAGGCGCGAGGTGCAGACGGCTGAGTGCCTTTGGTGGGTCGTCCTGATCGCCGCGGCCCATACTTGGATCGGCCACGTACGGAAAGTCTTCGTAGAACAGCAGTTCCGCGCCGGCGTCTGTGGTGGCCATTCGAAGCGCTACCTGCGCTGCGATGTGATGGTCCACGTGATGTCCGATGCCCATCGGGCTCACCAGCAGGATGCGCCCCAAGTCCAGGCAAAGACGCCGTAGCACCAGGTAGAGCTCTTCGATGTGTGCCATGTCGTCGATGCGGGGCGCTACCCAACGTTCGCGCTCGTTGCGATAGATCAAGCGGCCGGTCAACGGGCTTCTGCGGTAGATGGCGTCGGTAAAACTGAGGTGCACGAAGTGGGTGTCGACCGAGTGCATCGCTGCAATGTCTTCGCGTCGCCGCATGCGCGCGCTCACATGGCCCTTGCGGATGGAGACCGGGCGGCTGCCGTCGGCCTTGATGTCACGCGCGGTGCCGCAACTAACGCTCATCACCAATGTCGAGACCTGCTGACGCAGCGCGTGCAGCAAACCGCCACAACTCAAGGCCGCATCATCGAGGTGAGGCGACAGAATCACGACGCGCTCGAAACCCTTCCAGTCGTGGTGCGTCAGCAAGGGCAGTGTCTTCATGCGCGACAAGGCAAAAGATTTCCATAGCTATCAAGGGCTCGGGCCAGCATGCGCGCGGCCACCGGCGCTTGTCCGACGAGGGGGTTGGCGGTCAGCGCAGCTACTTGCGCCTCTCCAGTGCCACCCGCCGCTGCGCTTGCGGTCAGTCGCTGGTACTGTTCAAGTTGCGCCGCGAGCTGGTTGAATGATGCCGGCAAGGGCGGCGCGGGCACCCGCTCTATCCCTGCACGCGACACCTGCACACGCGTCTCGATGACGGTATCGCTGGCGAAGGCCGGAGTGCTTCCCTTGTTAGGCAGGTTGAGCACCAAGGCGTGGGGCGTGGCGGAGGCCAACGCCCGAATCACCGTCACAGCCAGATCGCCGAAACCAGCCGAGCCCCGGTAGAAGCGCAGTTGCGGATTCTTGCTCTGACCCTCTTCCTCGAAGTGCGCATAGTATTTGTCGAGCGAAGCGGCCACCACATCACTGCGCGGGCCGACCCGTTTCGCTTGTGCCACAAAGGCATCCGGGAACAAGTAATACGGCAAGTACGAGTTGGGCCAATAACCGGGATTCTCGCGGGCCAGGTGCAGCGAATACGCAAAGCGCAACTTGTGCTCCTCGTCGTATTCGTCCGGCGCAACGAGTGATGCGGGTAAATCTGTCAGTGGAGCACCGCCCAGCACTATGTCGCTGTACCAGGTCGCATGGTTGAGCCCGTTGCTGCGAAACGCATACTGCTCGGGCTGACCCAGCGCGTGGCACAGTGCCTGCAGATCTTCGTCGGATTGATCGCACAGGCCAATGACGTTCACGCCACCCCGGTCCACCAACGCCTGCGTGACGATGTTGCTGGGATTGGTGTAATTCAGAAAGACGGCTTGCGGCGCCAGCTTTTGCACCATGTCTGCCACCCGCAATGCTTCGGGCACCGAGCGCAGTGCGAAGAAAAACCCGCCCGGCCCCACTGTCTCCTGGCCCGGAGTACCAAACTCGAGTGGCAACGTTTCATCGATGCGACGTGCAGCCAAGCCGCCCGGTCGCGTCGAGTTCAGGATCAGATCCGCGCCCTGGATGGCCTCCTCCAGTGATTCAACCGCTACAACCTCAAAAGCACCCGCGTTGCGCGCCATGGCGGCCATCAGCCGCGCAACGATGGCAAGACGCGTCGTATCGGTGTCGTACAAGCGCACAGTTGTCAGCGGCAATTCACTCGCATGCGCGATCAGGGCTTGCAGCAAACCAGGGGCGTAGGCGCTACCCCCGCCTAGAACAGTCAGGATTTTCATACGCTTTCTTCTGATAAATCGGCCATGGCCTTGGTGTCTGTGATCATTCCGCCGGCCTGGTTCAAAATGCGCGCCGCCGCACGCGCGCCGAGTTGCGTTGCCGCTGTAGGCTCCAGACCGCGCACCAAGCCGGCGATCACACCGGCGCAAAACGCGTCCCCGGCACCGGTGGAATCCACCATCTGCACGGGCACGGCCGGGATGCGAACCTGAGTGGCATTGAGCACGCCGAAACTCCCCTGCGCGCCGAGCGTTACCAGTACCGATTGCGCGGCGTGTGCCAGTTGCTCCGGCGCGGATGCGGCATTGCCGCAGGCTGCCAGAGCTTCTTTTTCGTTGAGCACCAGAAGATCCCAGGCCTGGCCCTTGCGCTGGCGGAGTCGACCGAGTTGGTGTGGGCTCCAGCTGGCACTGACTGAGATGCGCGCACCGCCCTGCCGTGCTCGGGCGAGCGCCCCTTCAAGGCGGTCTGCCTCTTCCAGGCCTGGCACATGGACCCATGCAGCTTGGGGCAGCGGCTGGGCATGGGCCAGCACATCGAGCTTGGCCGAGCTCACGAATGCGCGATCCTGAGCATCCGAGAACACCAGCGAGATGGCGGGGTTATCAGGCGCAGCTATTGGCACCAGCGTAATGCCCAGGCGCCGGGCGAGCACCGTCACCGCCTGATCCACAATGCCATTGCCCATAGGGACGCTCAAGGTCACCCGCAAACCGAGGGCCGCGGCGACCGTTGCGGTGTTGAGCGCACCCCCCAAACCCAATTGGATGCCCTCAACGAACACCTCTTCGCCGGGACGCGGATGCACGTGGGGCGGAACGAATACTTCGAAATAGGCCATGCCCACGACGACAAGGTCGGTCATGCACCCGGTCCTTCTTGCACCGTGGCCTGCACCGCAGCCAAAAACTCGTCGCCCCAGCGCGCCACATCGTTCTCGGCGACGATCGCGGCCATGCGCCCACAGCGGTAGGCGGCCTCATCCTCACCCATGGTCAGTGCCTGGTGGAGCACCCTGGACATGGACGTGGCGTCGTAGGGGTTGGTCAGAAGCGCACCGTGCAACTCCACGGCAGCACCGGCGAATTCCGAGAGGATCAGAACCCCCGTCGATTCGGTGGCTTTCTTCGTGGCGACAAATTCCTTGGCCACCAGGTTGAGTCCGTCGCGCAGCGGCGTGATCCAGGCCACATCACACGCAGCGTAATAAGCGATCACCGACTCATAAGGCAAAGATCGGTAGAAGTAGCTCACTGGTGTCCACTCCAGGGTCGAGAAGCGGCCATTGATGCGACCGACAATGCGGTCCACATCGGTGCGCAAGGTTTCGTAGATTTCCATGCCAGGCGCAGCTGGGGTGATGATGTTGATCAGTGTCACATGACCCACCAGCTCCGGGTGCTCGTCAAGCAGACGCTCGAATGCCTGCAACTTTTCTAGCGAACCCTTGACGTAATCCAGGCGCTCGATCGAGATGATGCCCTTGACACCTTCCAGGCGCGCCTCGATGCGGGCACGCTTCTTCTGAACGGTCGGCTTTTTGACAATCTGCTCGATCAGGCCCACGTCGATGCCGACCGGGTGTGCCCCAAGGGTGATGCGGCTGGTTCCGACTTGAATGGCCGAGGGGATGGAGTCGACCCCCAGGGCGCAGCCGTAGGTGATGAAACGCGGTGCGCAGGGCACCGATTCGAGAACGTCCACCGGGGTGTATGAACGCACGGCTTCGACAAAGTTCTGCACATAACGCGGAATGTGAAAGCCGATGTAGTCACACTGCAGCAGGCTGCCAATGATGTCGCGGTACCAGGGCAGGATGTTGAAAATATCGCTCGACGGAAACGCCGTATGGTGAAAGAAGGCAATGCGCAGATCCGGCCGCAAGGGGCGCAAATACGCCGGCACCATCCACAGGTTGTAGTCATGGATCCAGACCACCGCACCCTGCGACGCTTCACGCGCAGTTTGCTCGGCAAAAATGCGGTTCACCTCCAGAAAACGCTCCCAATGCGCCTGGTTGAACTCGGCCTTGTCCGGGAAAGAAAAAATGATGGGCCAGAAAGCCTCTTTCGAGAACTTCTTGTAGAAGATGTCCACGTCATCCGCCGTCAGCGCGATGCGCGCGACCTTCAGGTTGGGGTAGCGCTTGGTATCCACCGGCACATGTCGAACGAAGCCTGCCGGCGTGCGGCTTTCCTGCATGGACCAGGCCACCCACGAACCTTTGCGCTCGCCTGAAAAAAAGCCAAGCAATGTCGGAATAATGCCGTTGGGACTTTTGGGGCGGTCTTGTTTGAGCACCCCGTCTTCGATCACTTCGTCAAACGGCGGGCGGTGGTAGACCATGACCAGATCGGCATCGCCGCGCTCGGCCATCTGGCGCTGGGCAGTGGGCGTGCTCTCAACTTGTATGCCATGGTGCGCCAGACCGGCCAGAATGCCGCCGCAGCCTTCATCCTGCGCGATGAACACACGCGGCAACTTGCGTACCCGCTCAACCAGTTCGGGTTCCGCGCTTCCGACCACAATACTTTTGAAGCCGGTGGCGAACATTGACAAGTCGTTCAGGGTGTCTCCCGCTACAACGATGGAATCGAGGTCAAATCCCTCGGCCTCGGCGAGCTGACGAAGGGTGTTGCCTTTGCTCACGCCACGCGGCAGCACATCGAGATACCGTCCAGCTGAATACAACAAATCGCAGTCGAGCGATTCCACTGCTTCCCTCAAGGCGTCCGTGATGCCATCCTCACTGATGAAGAATGAGCAGCGTCGCTCCTGCGGCACCGTTTGGCGCCGCAGCTGGGGGAACGGGGCGAGCCGCTGCAATATGACCTGTGCGCGCGGCCAGCCGGCTGCAATGTCATGGTGCAGCGGCGCCACTGGCCGTAGATCGCCGTACAACACCGTGGCGCCGACGTCGGCAATGATGTAGTCAGGCTTGGGAAGCGTGGAGTCGCTGAGCAAGGGAATGATCGACTCCACACCACGACCAGTGACGTAGATCAGTTTTGCATCCGCCAAGCCACCACTGAACAAATCACGGACGCGCCGTCTTGCTTCCTGCGTGCCGGCAAGCAAGGTGCCATCGAGGTCGGTGGCCAGTATCAGCTGAGGGGCGTGTTTGGAGGTGAGTTGGGGGACTTGATCAACGGCCAATGTGAATTTCCTTAGAAGAGCTGGCTCACCTTGTGCACCCATTCACACACGAAAAGCGCGCTCGAGAAATGCAATCAGCCGGTTGAGTAAGCCTTGGACATGAGGTCTATTAGCGCGCGCAACCTGATTGGTTCACGCGGCCAGAACGGGTGGGTAGTGACCCCGCTGAGGTGTCAAAACAATAACAGTACGGACAAGCCTCCGATGAAAAAAGCTCAATGACATTCTCACAAACGTCACTTGGGCACTTGGTTTCAGTTCAGCGCGGGCCACAGCACGGGCTTAGCTGTGATCCGCGTACCGCCCGCATTTGCTTCGCAGTTAGCTATTGAAAAATAGCGTCTCTGCCGGCTTGCTCTGACTTACTTGCGCGCCGGCGGCACGTCTGTGCAGCTGCCGTGCGCAATCTCGGCCGCCATGCCAATGCTCTCGCCCAGCGTGGGATGTGGGTGAATCGTCTTGCCGATGTCTACCGCGTCGGCGCCCATTTCAATCGCCAGCGCCACTTCGCCGATCATGTCGCCCGCATGGGTGCCGACCATGCCACCGCCCAGGATTTTTCCGTGGCCATGGGCTTCAGGTGAATCATCGAACAGCAGTTTGGTGACGCCTTCATCACGGCCGTTGGCGATGGCGCGGCCGGAGGCCGTCCAGGGGAACAGGCCTTTCTTGACCTTGATACCTTGCGCCTTGGCCTGGTCTTCCGTGAGGCCCACCCATGCCACCTCGGGGTCGGTGTAAGCGACGCTGGGGATGACGCGGGCGTTGAAAGCTGATGCCGCCAGTTCCTTGTTGCCCTGGATTTCACCCGCGATGACTTCAGCCGCCACATGAGCCTCGTGCACTGCCTTATGCGCCAGCATGGGCTGGCCGACGATGTCGCCGATGGCGAAGATGTGCCGCACGTTGGTACGCATCTGGATGTCGACCTCGATGAATCCGCGATCGGTGACAGCGACACCGGCTTTCTCGGCGGCGATCTTCCTGCCGTTCGGGGAGCGGCCCACAGCTTGCAGCACCAGGTCGTAGGTTTGCGGCTCGGGCGCCGTGCCGCCCTCTTCCGCCGCCGCGAACGTGACCCTGATGCCTTCGGGCGTGGCTTCGGCACCCACGGTTTTCGTCTTCAACATGATGTTGTCGAAGCGCTTGGCGTTCATCTTCTGCCAGATCTTGACGAGGTCGCGGTCGGCGCCCTGCATCAGGCCGTCGAGCATTTCAACCACGTCGAGGCGTGCGCCCAGGGTGCTGTAGACGGTGCCCATTTCCAGGCCGATGATGCCGCCGCCCAAAATCAGCATGCGCTTGGGCACTTCCTTGAGCTCCAGTGCACCGGTGGAATCGACCACGCGCGGGTCATCTGGCATGAAGGGCAAGCGCACCGCTTGGCTGCCCGCCGCGATGATGGCGTTCTTGAAGGCGATGACTTTTTTGCTGCCGGTTGTCTGCTGCGCGGTGCCTTCGGTTTCTTCTACTTCCAGGTGGTGCGCACCGACGAAGCGGCCGAGGCCGCGCACGGTCGCTACCTTGCGCATCTTGGCCATGGCGGCCAGACCGCCGGTCAGTTTGGCAATGACTTTTTCCTTGTGGGTGCGCAGCTTGGTGATGTCCACAATGGGTGCACCGAAGTCCACACCCAAGTCGGCCATGTGGCTGACTTCGTCCATCACCGAAGCGACGTGCAACAGAGCTTTGGAGGGAATGCAGCCGACGTTCAGGCAGACGCCGCCCAAGGTGGCGTAGCGCTCGACGATGACAACTTTCAAGCCGAGGTCGGCCGCGCGGAAGGCGGCGCTGTAGCCGCCAGGACCGGCGCCGAGCACCAGCAGGTCGCACTCCAGATCAGCCGATCCGGCGAACTCAGACGCCGCACCGAACGCTATTGAATTGATAGCTGCTCGCGCTTGCTGTACCTGCTCCGGAGCCTGTTTTTGCTCAGAATTTTGGGTTGGCGCAGCGGCAGGTAGATCTTCAGGAGACGCTTCGGACGCTGGTGCAGACGCCGCGCCCTCGGCTTGGGTTTCCAGCGTCAGCAGCACGCTGCCTTGCTTGACCTTGTCGCCTAGCTGGACCTTGAGCTCTTTGATCACACCGGCATGGCTGGAGGGAATCTCCATCGAGGCCTTGTCGGACTCCACGGTGATCAGGCTTTGCTCGGCGCGGATGGTCTGGCCCGGCTGGACCAGCACTTCAATCACCACGACCTCATCAAAGTCGCCGATGTCAGGGGTTTGGATATCGATGATAGGCATGTTCAGTAACCTTCCTTGCGGTTAGAGAAGCACGCGGCGGAAATCCGACAGGATCTCGCCCAGGTACACGTTGAAGCGTGCGGCACTGGCTCCGTCGATCACGCGGTGATCCCAGGTGAGAGAGAGCGGCAGCATGAGGCGCGGCGCGAATTCCGTGCCGTTCCACACCGGTTCCATCTGGCTCTTGCAGACTCCCAGAATGGCGACTTCGGGCGCGTTGATGATGGGCGTGAAATAGCGCCCGCCAATGCCGCCCAGGCTGGAAATAGTGAACGTGGCGCCGCTCATTTCTGCCGGGCCCAATTTGCCGTCGCGCGCCTTTTTCGCCAGCTCGCCCATTTCCTGGCTGATCTGGTAGACGCCTTTCTTATCCGCATCCCGCAGCACTGGCACCATGAGGCCGTTGGGCGTATCGGCCGCAAAGCCGATGTGCCAATACTGCTTCATGACCAGGGCCGTACCACCAGATTCGGCATCGAGGCTGCTGTTGAAGTCGGGAAACTTCTTGAGCGCTGACACACAGGCCTTGATGAGGAAGGCCAGCATCGTCACCTTGACGCCGCTCTTGGACTTTTCAGCTTCTTTGTTGAGCTGCACGCGGAAGGCTTCCAGCTCGGTGATGTCGGCATCGTCGTGGTTGGTGACAGCCGGAATCATCACGGCGTTGCGCAGCAGGTTGGCACCGCTGATCTTCTTGATGCGGCCCATCTCCTTGCGTTCGACGGGGCCGAACTTGGAAAAATCGACTTTGGGCCAAGGGATCAAGCCCAGCTCGCTGCCACCGCCGCCCGATGCAGCAGATGGGGCTGCGCCTTGCGCCTGTGTGCGCTGGCTGCCGGCCATGACGGCGCGGGTGAAGTTCTGCACGTCTTCTTGCGTGATACGGCCTTTGCCGCCGCTGCCTTTGACTTCAGCCAGCGGCACGCCCAGCTCGCGGGCGAACTTGCGCACCGATGGGGACGCGTGCGGCAAGCCTTGAGCCATCGCTGCCGGGTTGTGAGCCGGAACGGCAGCCGTTGCGCTGCTTGCGGCAGCAGCAGGAGCGGGAGCTGGTGTCTGCGAATGGCTGACTCCGACAGGAGCGGACGACGCAGCGGACGCCGGAGTTGGCGCTGCACCAGCCGGGGCAGCTGATGCGCCTTCAGCATCCATGATGGCGACCAGATCGCCCACGTTCACGGTGTCGCCCACCTTGATCTTGAGCTCGCGAATCACGCCCGCAGCGGGCGATGGAATCTCCATCGATGCCTTGTCGGATTCCACGGTGAACAGCGATTGCTCGGCGGTGACCGTATCGCCCACTGTCACCAGCAGCTCGATGACGGCAACGTCTTTGAAGTCGCCGATGTTGGGAACCAATACATCGCGCTTGCCAGCAGGAGCAGCGGGCGCAGGAGCTTGCACGGAAGCAGCAGGCGCTTCTGATTGTGTAGCTGCCGGAGCAGATGGAACCTGCGCTGGAGCCGCATTTGACTCTGATTTTTCAGGAGCGCCACCGCCCTCGCCTTCGAGCACCAGCACGACCGAGCCCTGCTTGACTTTGTCGCCCAGCTGTACGCGCAGCTCCTTGACAACGCCGCCACTGGACGCGGGGATTTCCATCGACGCCTTGTCGGACTCGACGGTAATAAGCGACTGCTCGGGTATGACCGTATCGCCGGGCTTCACCAGCAGCTCGATCACGGTGACCTCGTCGACGTCCCCGATGTCGGGGACCTTCACTTCATTGAGTGCCATATTGTTTGTCTCCGTTTTCCTGGATCAGGCCAGCAGCGGGTTGGTTTTTTCAGTGTCGATGCCGTACTTGGCAATCGCGTCGGCCACTTTTTGGGCGGGCACCTTGCCTTGCTCAGCCAGCGCCTTCAATGCAGCCACCACGATGTAGTGCCGGTCAATTTCGAAGTGCGCGCGCAGCTTGCGCCGGAAGTCGCTGCGGCCGAAGCCGTCGGTGCCCAGCACTTTGTACACACGGCCTTCGGGAATGAACGGGCGAATCTGCTCGGCGTAGGCCTTCATGTAATCGGTCGACGCAACCACCGGACCCTCGTGCGACGCCAGCTGCTGCGCGACAAAGGATATGCGCGGTGTTTCCAGCGGGTGCAGCAGGTTCCAGCGATCCACGTCCTGCCCCTCGCGGGTCAACTCGTTAAAGCTGGTGCAGCTCCAGATGTCCGCCTGCACGCCAAAATCCTGGGCCAGCAGTTCCTGCGCAAAGAAGGACTCGCGCAGGATGGTGCCAGAACCCAGCAACTGCACGCGCGGCGCGTCCGCTGCCGCCTCGCCCGCCTTGCACAAGTACATGCCTTTGATGATCTGCTCTTCCGTGCCCGGCGTCAGGCCCGGCATGGCGTAGTTCTCGTTGAGCAGCGTGATGTAGTAATAGACGTTTTCCTGGCGCTCGACCATGCGTTGCAGGCCGCTGTGCAGGATCACACCGACTTCGTGCGCAAAGGTGGGGTCGTATGAGACGCAGTTTGGAATCGTGCCAGCGAGGATATGGCTGTGGCCATCTTCATGCTGCAGACCTTCACCGTTGAGCGTGGTGCGGCCGGAGGTGCCGCCCAGCAGAAAACCGCGCGCCTGCATGTCGCCTGCTGCCCAAGCCAAGTCACCCACGCGCTGAAAGCCGAACATCGAGTAGTACACGTAGAACGGCACCATGATCCGGTTGCTGGTGCTGTAGCTGGTAGCCGCGGCGATCCAGCTGGAGAAACCACCGGCCTCGTTGATGCCCTCTTGCAGGATCTGACCCTTCTTGTCTTCTTTGTAGTACATGACCTGGTCTTTATCGACTGGCGTGTACTGCTGCCCTGCAGGGTTGTAGATACCGATCTGGCGGAACAAGCCTTCCATACCGAAGGTGCGCGCCTCGTCGACCAGAATCGGCACCACACGCGGGCCAAGCTGTTGGTCGCGCAGCAGCTGCGTGAGGAAGCGCACAAACGCCTGGGTGGTGGATATCTCACGGCCTTCGGCTGTGGGTTCCAGCACCGCTTTGAACGTGTCGAGCGGAGGCACGGCGAACTGCTCGTCTGACTTGGTGCGGCGGTGCGGCAAATAGCCGCCGAGCGCCTTGCGCCGCTCATGCAGATAGCGCATCTCGGGCGTGTCTTCGGCCGGCTTGTAGAACGGAATGTCGGCGATTTCGCTGTCAGGAATCGGGATGTTGAAGCGGTCGCGAAAGGCTTTGATGTCCTCGTCGCTCAACTTTTTGGTTTGATGCACCGTGTTCTTGCCCTCACCGATCTTGCCCATGCCAAAGCCCTTGACGGTCTTGACCAGCAACACCGTGGGCTGGCCCTTGGTTTCGTTGGCTGCATGAAACGCGGCGTAGACCTTTTGCGAATCATGGCCACCGCGGCGCAGGTTCCAGATTTCGTCGTCGCTCATGTGTTCGACCATCTTCAGCGTGCGCGGGTCGCGGCCAAAGAAATGCTTGCGCACGTAAGCGCCGTCGTTGGCCTTGAACGACTGGTAGTCGCCGTCGTTGCACTCCATCATGATTTTCTTGAGCGCCCCGTCCTTGTCTTTGGCCAGGAGCGCATCCCAGCGGCTGCCCCAGATCAGTTTGATGACGTTCCAGCCAGCACCGCGAAATTCGCCTTCGAGTTCTTGAATGATCTTGCCGTTGCCGCGCACCGGGCCATCCAGGCGTTGCAAGTTGCAGTTGATAACGAAGATCAGGTTGTCGAGCTTTTCGCGCGACGCCAAACCAATGGCGCCCAGGGATTCGACCTCGTCCATCTCACCGTCGCCCAAAAACACCCAGACTTTGCGGTTGGCCGTATCTGCAATGCCGCGCGCGTGCAAGTATTTGAGGAAGCGTGCCTGGTAGATCGCCATCAACGGGCCAAGGCCCATGGATACCGTGGGGAACTGCCAGAACTCAGGCATTAGCTTGGGGTGTGGGTAGCTCGACAGGCCCTTGCCGTCCACTTCCTGCCGAAAATTCAGCAATTGCTCTTCCGTCAGGCGCCCTTCCATGAAGGCTCGGGCGTAGATGCCAGGCGAGACGTGACCCTGGATATACAGGCAGTCGCCGCCGTGCTCCTTGCCGGGCTCGTTGCTTTCGGCGTGCCAGAAGTGGTTGAAGCCGGCTGCGAACATGCTGGCCAGCGACGCGAACGACCCGATGTGACCACCCAGGTCGCCACCTTCTGGCGGGTTGTGCTTGTTGGCTTTGACCACCATGGCCATGGCGTTCCAGCGCATGTAGGCGCGCAGGCGCCCTTCCAACTCCAGGTTGCCCGGGCTGCGCGCCTCCTGTTCGGGCTCCAAGGTGTTCACATAACCGGTGTTGGCAGAGAACGGCATGTCCAGGCTGTTCTGGCGCGC
>JBBSRE010000019.1:0-16674 GCA_038243365.1 Burkholderiales bacterium
AAAAGCGGCGAACGCCGTCTTTGAGGGGTGTACCCAAACAAGGCGGCGCTGTGGTGTACGGCAATATGAAGATGCACATTACGCAGACTGTGCCCAATGAGCTTTGGGAATGGATGGTGCTGTCGGGTTGGCGCAATGTGCCAGTCTCGAAGGATCGACGCGTTTATAGCGAGCTGCCGATCAGTACATTGGAAAAACTGATTGACGTCCCCGCGCCGGAGCGCAGTAGCCTGCACGCGCGCTTGCTTCGTGCCGCACAGGCAACCCAGACCTCATGATGGACGCGCCTACCCAACTGCGCATCAGTTTTGATAGCTTCTAGCGCTTATCCCATAAGCGCTAGAAGCACTTTTCATCAATATTTCACACCAGCAACGCATTCACCCGGCGTACGTAAGCTGCCGGATCGTCTGGCAACCCGCCTTCTGCCAGAAGCGCTTGGTCGAACAGGATGTTGGCCAAGTCGTTGAAGTGCACGCTGCCGTCGAGCTTTTTCACCAGCGGGTGTTCAGGGTTCACTTCCAGCACCGGCTTGGTCTCTGGCGCCTGCTGGCCGGCCTGCTTGAGCATGCGGGCGAGCTGGGTGCTCATGCCGTCGTCCTGCACCACCAGGCAAGCGGGGGAATCGACCAGACGTGAGGTGACGCGCACGTCTTCCGCCTTGTCCTTGAGCGCTTCTTTCAGCTTGGCGAGCAGGGGCTTAAAGGCTTCGGCGGCTTCTTCTGCCGCTTTCTTCTCGCCTTCGTCTTGCAGCTTGCCCAGATCGACCGCACCCTTGGCAACCGACTGCAAGGGCGTGCCGTCGAAATCCTGCAAGTAGTTCAGCGCCCACTCGTCCACGCGGTCGGTCATGAGCAGCACTTCAATGCCTTTTTTCTTGAAGACTTCGAGCTGTGGGCTGTTCTTGGCACCGGCCAGGGTGTCGGCGGTGATGTAGTAGATGGCGTCCTGGCCGTCCTTCATGCGCGCCTTGTAGTCGGCAAAAGAGACGGTGGCCGTATCACTGGATGTGCTGGCAAAACGCAGCAGCTTGGCCAGACGCTCGCGGTTGCCGAAGTCTTCGCCGAGACCTTCCTTGAGCACTGCGCCGAACTCGGCGTAGAACTGGCTGTACTTGCCCTCTTTGGCCTTGTCGTCGGCGTCTACCACTTCGGGTACGTCGGTCACACCGTCCGCGCCTTCTGCAGCGGGGGCGGGAGCGGCATGTTGGTCATGCTTGGCCAAGTCTTCCAGCATGGACAGCACACGCTTGGTCGAGCCTTCCCGGATCGCTTTCACATCGCGGCTTTCCTGGAGCACTTCGCGGCTGACGTTGAGCGGCAGATCGCTCGAATCGATCACGCCCTTCACGAAGCGCAGGTAGCTGGGCATCAGCGCCTCGGCGTCGTCCATGATGAAAACGCGTTTGACGTAGAGCTTGATGCCGGCCTTCTTGTCACGGTTCCACAAATCAAACGGCGCCTTGGCGGGGATGTAGAGCAGCTGCGTGTATTCGGTGTTGCCCTCGACACGGTTGTGCGCCCAGGTCAGCGGGTTCTCGTGGTCGTGGCTGATGGCCTTGTAGAAGTCCTGGTACTGCGCTTCGGTGATGTCCTTCTTAGGGCGGGTCCACAGGGCGCTGGCCTTGTTGACCGCCTCCCACTCACCGGTTTTGACCATGGCGCCAGGCTGGCGACCGCCGTTCTCGTCACTGGCGTTGATCAGTTCGCCGTCTTTCCACTCTTCCTTTTCCATCAGGATGGGCAGGCTGATGTGATCCGAATATTTGGCGATGACGCTCTTGAGCTTCCAGGCGTTCAAATACTCCTCGGCGTCTTCTCGCAGGTGCAGGGTGACGCTGGTGCCGCGCGCGGGGCGGTCGATGGCCTCGACCTCGAAATCACCCGTGCCGCCGCTGACCCAGCGCACACCTTCGCTCGCGGGCACACCGGCGCGGCGCGATTCCACCGTGATCTTGTCGGCCACGATGAAGCCCGAATAGAAGCCTACGCCAAACTGGCCGATGAGCTGGGCGTCCTGCTTCTGGTCGCCGGTGAGCTTGCCCATGAAGTCCTTGGTGCCGCTCTTGGCGATGGTGCCCAGGTGCTCGATGGCTTCCTGCTCGCTCATGCCGATACCGGTGTCTGCGATGGTGAGGGTCTTGGCGGCCTGGTCAAAACTGACCCGCACTTCCAGGTTGGGCTGGTCTTCGTACAGCTCTGGCTTATCCAGTGCTTCAAAGCGCAGCTTGTCGCAGGCGTCCGATGCGTTGGAGATCAGCTCACGCACAAAAATCTCAGGGTTCGAATACAGCGAGTGCGTGACGAGGTGCAGCAGCTGGGCCACTTCGGCCTGGAAGGACAGAGTTTGTTTGCTCATGGGATTGGTGATTGAAACAATGAAAAAGTCGGCTTCGAGCGCCAGATGCGGCGCAGCGGCTCAAGAGGCCATGTAGGGACGATGCGGCTGGGTTCAAGCAATCGTGGCCCGTCGAGTGTGGCGCTGGGCAGATCGCTTTGCACTACTAAAAAAGTAGCTGCTCGCGCTTATCCATCAAGCGCTGAAGGCCGATTCGACCAATTTTTTAGGAATCCACGTCTGCGCTGTGCAGAATGTCAGAAGCGCTCGCTGGGGCCCAAGTAGCGCCACTGCCCCACCGGCAGTTGACCCAGCACCACTTGGCCGATGCGAATGCGCTTGAGCCCCACCACTTTGAGGCCGACCTGCTCGCACATGCGGCGAATCTGCCGCTTCTTGCCTTCCACCAGCACAAAGCGCAGTTGCTCGGCGTTCTGCCACTCCACCTTGGCGGGCTTGAGTGGCTGGCCGTCCAGGCTCAGGCCGTGGCGCAGGCGCTCGAGCTTTTCTGGCGGGAACACGGCTTGCACGTTGGTGCGCACCGGGTCGGTCTCGCTGATCTCCTGCAGTGGCGCGGTGCGCTCGTCGGGATGCCGGGGCGCTGCGGCGCCCTCGCCTTCATAGACCACACGGACCAGGTATTCCTTGTCGACGCTGGAGTCTTCGCCGATCAACTGGCGCGCTACGCGGCCGTCCTGCGTGAGGACCAGCAGGCCGACCGAGTCGATGTCCAGCCGCCCCGCCGGCGCAAGGCCGCGCAGCTGCGGCAGGGAAAACCGCTTTCCGCTGGTGTCGCCCTGCCACTGGCTGCGAAAGTCGATCAGCACTGCAGCGGGTTCATGTCCGTCCTCCGCCTGGCCAGACACATAGCCCATGGGCTTGTTCAGAAGAATGGTGACGCGTTCTTCCTGCTGGCGCTGCGCTGCGCGCTCGACGCTCACGCGGTCCTCGGGCAGTACGCGCACCCCCAGCTGCGCCACAGCACCGTTCACATACACCCAGCCGCGCTCAATCCACTCGTCGGCCTCACGCCGCGAGCACAGACCCAGCTCGGCCAGGCGCTTGTTCAAGCGAGTTCCTTCGCGCGCGAGCGGTGCGGGCGGTGTGGTCGCGGAGGGCGATGCGCGCTGCGATGGCGAAGCTGCAGGGCCACGTTGGCGGGAGGGTGCCGGCGCGGGGCGCGCGGGGTCGGGAGCCCTTTGCGCCGACGCAGGCCTCCGAAGCAAAGCACGTGACGGTGCGGTAGTGGGCGCCGGGCGCTCGTCGGCCGGGTTCGGCTCAGGGGAAAAACGGGGAGGTCGGGGTTCAGCCATCAGAGGGCAATCGAAAAGGTGAAGAATTGTGCTGAGGCAGCGAAAGTGCAGCCGTGATGTGACAGCGTAGCAGGCAGAAGGAAAGTGAAGCGGTTGCGAGGACGCGGTGGATGCAGCGTTCTAAACGTCCGATTCCTGACCTCGCGCCCCAAACGCGGCGCCTGCGCCCGACTGCCATGCGAAATAATCCTGAGCAGGCATCGGGCGGCTGATGTGGTAGCCCTGCGCTTCGTCGCAGGCCATGGCTCGCAGGCGGTCTAAAAGAGATGCGTCTTCGACCCCCTCGGCCACGACGCTCAGTCCAAGGTTGTGAGCGAGGTCGATGGTCGAGCGGACGATCTGCACGTCTCCACTGTCGGCCAACATGCCCAGCACGAACGATTTGTCGATCTTGAGCTCGGTCACTGGCAGCCGCTTGAGATAGGCCAGTGACGAATAGCCGGTGCCAAAGTCGTCGATGGACAGCTTGAAGCCCTGCTTGGCCAAGCGGTTGAGCATGGCTTCGGCCCGCTGCGGGTCGTCCATGATGGCGCTCTCGGTGATCTCCAGGCAAAAAGACTCGGGTGCGACTGCGTATTTCTCCAGAATCACCGCGAGCCGGGTGCTCAACTCCGGATCAAGCAGGTCGCGAGTCGACAGATTGACCGACACACGCAGTCCCAGGGCACGCGCAGCGGGTTGCGCCAGCAAGGCCGCCACCTGCTCGAAGACCCAGAGCGTGAGAAGACGCACAAAGCCGGTCTGCTCTGCAAACGGAATGAACTCCATGGGCGGCACGAGGCCGCGCTGTGGGTGCTGCCAGCGCAGCAGCGCCTCTGCCGCAGCGCCCCCACCTGCCTGCAGCGCCACTTTGGGCTGCAGATACACCCGCAGCTCGTCGTGCTCCAGTGCATGGCGCAGATCACCCAACAAGGACAGGGTTTGCGCACTGGCCAAGTCCAGCGCAGGGTCATAAAACAAGGCTGCACCGGTGTGACGCTTGGCGCCGTACATCGCAATTTCCGCCCGGTTGAGCAGAACATCCGCGTCCTGCGCGTGCTCGGGCCACATCGCGATGCCCATGCTGGCGCTCAGGTCCACGTTTTGGTCGTCAAAGTGAATCGGTGTCTCCAGCGCCAGAGCAATGTGCCGCGCTGCCGCCATGGCGCCATCGCGGTCGCAATGCAGCAGCAGTGCAAATTCGTTCCCGCCGTGGCGCGCCACCGTGTCGCCCGGCATGGTGGCCAGCGGCTCCAGCAAGCCGGCGACCGCCTGCAGCAGCCGGTCGCCACACGCGTAACCCAGTACGTCGTTCACATGCTTGAAGCGGTCCAGGTCGAGCATGATCACGGCGACGCTGGTGGTGGCGTTGGTGGTGGCGTTGGTGGTGGTGACTGCGCCCGCGTTGGGCTCAACACCCGTGTCGGTGCCATGCTCAAGCGCCTCCACGAGAGCCGCGCGAAAGCGTTCGCGGTTGGGCAGCCCGGTCAGCCGGTCGCGGTAGGCGAGGTCGCGGATTTCGCGCTGCTGGCTAGCGATGCCCAGCCGCATGTGATCGAACGAACGCGCGAGCTTGCCGATCTCGTCACGCCGCTGCGTGTGATCCATCGCAACGCTGTAATCGCCTTCCGACAACCTGCGCGTGGCGGCCAGCAACGAACGCAGGGGCGTGGTAACGCGGCGCGCCATCGCGATATTGCCCACCACCACCAAGAAGAGGCCTGCAGCGGTGATCACCGCCAGCAGCCACTGGAGCTGGCGATAGGGCGCCACAACATCGTCTACCGATCGCAGCAGCAACGCCTCCGAGTACACGCCGACGCTGGTGAGCGGGCTGCTGCGCACCAAGAGCGTGCCGGATGCGGTTTCAAGCTCCTGCAGCGCGCCGGCCTCCTTGCGCAAGTTCAGCACCCCGGCTCGGCCGAGGGTACTGACCGGCACGCTGTAGCCGCTGCCGCCGTCGCTGACCCGAACCGCGACATCCACCTCCAGCAGCTGACGCATCTCGTCCGCCATCGATTGGCCAATCGGAAAACCCATCAGCACCCAGCCGATGACCACCGGTGCGCGCAGTGGCACCATGACAAACTGGTGCGGCAACCCGTTGACCACTGCCACCTGACTGCCGGTGGGGTTGGCGGTCAAGGCCGGGATCACTTCATTCAGTGTCTGTGTCAGGTCACCGCCGCTTTCGCTGCTGATGGCGCGCACGTCCAGCGCAGTATCAAGAAACGCCGTGACCGCGGCACCAATGCGGGCACCGTGGTTTTCCAGTGCCGATTCAATCGTGCCCATGTCGGCAGAACTGACCGCCGCGCGAAACCCGTAGTCGGCCGCAAGCAACGCGGAACCCTGCCGCAGCCGGTCCGCTTCCTGCTGCACAACGCGCCGCCAGACGCGCTCGTCGGTATCCAGCTCGCGCGCGATTTGAGCGCGAGCGTTTCGCTCAATGCTCGCCTGCACCACGGCAAAGCCAGCGATCTGCACCACGAGTAAGAGCAACAGCGAAACGCCCACCAGCCTGACCACCAGGCTACGGTGCAGAGACCATCGCCTCAAGGAGTGAGCCCGCTGAGGCTTACCGCTGCTGCATTGGCCGCGCGTTCGGCCCCCACAACCAGCGCTTGTTCTTGCGCGGGGGCGCCGACGGCAAGGCCGGGATGCCAGGTGCGCAGTTGGTAGCTGCCCGGCGGCACATCGGCAAAGCTCGCGCGACCTAAGGCATCGGTTTTGGCAAAGTAAGGCGTCTCGACCACCAGCAGCCAGCCCACCATAAGGTCGTGAATGTTGCACCCCAGCACGACCACACCCGGCTGGTCGAACAACACTGGCGTGGACGGCGTACCTTTGTAGAGCTTGAGCTCAAACTTCTTGGCGGGAGAGAACGAATACACGTGATGGCGCACCGCGTCATGGTTCGGGAAAAGCACCTCGGTGCCCGTTGTGACCGCCAGAACGTCGGGCAGAAACTTCTTGTTTTCCTGCGCGACTTCCACGCCCTTCATCGGCCGTACGGCCTTCCTGGCCGCGGCAGAGTCGAGAAACACGATGGCACCGTTGACCGGCCGACCTCCGGGTGCTCGCACCTCTACCTCGAGCGGTGCGCTCCAGCTCACCAGACTGGCGCCAGCGCACAGGCTCGACAAGCAAGCAGCCCGAAGCGGTTTCCAGCGAAGTGGAGCGTTCATGTCACGGTTTGTAGCATATGAGGAACGCCAGCACCGAACGCGCATGTACGCAAACGGCAAAGGCGATGACTGAGCCCATCGGAACGCGCGTGCGCGGCGTGACGATGACGGCGGTTCAGGCGGAAATTCAATCGGAACTCAGGGAAGCCAAGTCGAGCACGCGAACCCCGCCGTACTCGATGCGAATCGCGCCTTGGGCCTGAAGCGCTGAAAGTGCTTCGTTGACGCGCTGACGTGACAGACCGACCAGATACGCCAGCTCTTGCTGCGTGATCCGCAGCAGTTGCCCCACACCGGGATACAGCACCGGGTTAAACAGCGCCACCAAACTCCGCGCGACACGGGCATTCGGGTTGCCCATGCGGTCGATTTCGCGCGCAGCAATGAACTGCCCCAGGCGCTCGTTGAGCTGGTTCATCACAAAACGGTTGAAACCTATGGAGTGGTCCAGCAGCCCATGGAAGGTGTCGATCGGTAGGCCTGCCACGGTACTGGCGCGAAGCGCCTGCACGTTGTAGCGGTACGGCTCACGCTTCATCGCGGTCCCTTCCCCGAACCAGCCTCCGGGAGGCAGGCCGGCAAAGGTCATGGTGCTGCCGTCGGCGTGGTCGTTGTTCATCTTCAGCAAACCCGCAACCACGCCGAACCAATAGGTGATGGGTCGTCCGATGCGGCAAACATGGTCGCCGGGCAACGCGTCCCCTACCAGCAAAGCCGCCACCGCACGCTCGCGTTCCGCAGGCGCTAGCGCAGTCATCCATGGAATGCCCTCAAGTTCCAGGTAGGTAGGGGAACGTCGACGGTGATGGAGGGAGAGGTCGTGTGTCATAGCTCGCAGACGTCGGGAATACCACAAGGGCAATTGTCGGCGAAGCGACAGACAGGCATACCTCGAGCCCGTCATTATAAAAATCGCGTGACCCCACTTTGCAGGCTGCGCCGCCTGCTGTCAGCCCCACAATATGACCCACGAACCCCGAAAACTCATGGAGCCCGTCTCTGCCGCGGCCCTCTCCATCCCCCGCCGCCGCCTGTTGGCGGGGGCGCTGGCACTTCCCTGGCTTGGCACCCGCATCGCGTATGCGCAGGAAGACTCCATCAAGCTTTGTCAGTCCACCGCGTTGAGCGGACCGCTTGGTGACCTGGGCTCGGCGATGCACCAGGGCGCGCTGGCCGCCTTTGCTGCAGCCAACGCTCGTGGCGGGGTCAATGGTCGCAAAGTGGAGCTGCACACCTTGGACGACGGCTACGACATTGCGCGCGCGGTCGCCAATGTCGACAAATTTTTGGCCGATCCATCCTGCTTTGCTCTGTTCAACTGCATGGGGACACCCATGGTGGGCGCGGTTCTTCCGAAAGTACTGGCTTCGGGCATACCGTTCTTTGCGCCTTTCACCGGCGGCCAAATTACGCGCGAGAAATCCATGCGCAATGTTTTCAACATCCGCGCCAGCTATGCCGACGAAGCTGAAAAAGCCGTGCAGCACCTCGCCACTATCGGCATCAAGCGTATTGGAATTGCCTATCAGAACAACGCGTTCGGCAAGGAAGTATTGGCAGGAGCGCAGCAGGCAGTGGCCCAGGCCAAGCTGCCGGCACCGATTGCGACCACAGTGGAAAACGATGCTTCCGATGCAGAAAAGGCAGCGAAAACCTTGGCCGACGCGCAGCCAGAAGCGGTGTTGGTGGGGCTTGCTGGCAAACCCGCGCTTGAATTCGTGAAGCACTTTCACGGTATGCGGGCTGGCGTCACCTTGTACGCTCTCTCGGTGTTGGGGACCTCAGCGAACATCAAAGCTCTCGGGGCCAGCGCTCGCGGCATGGCGGTATCTCAAGTGGTGCCCTTACCCACCCGCAACATCGTGCCCGTGGTGCGAGAGTTCCAGCAGGCGTGGAAAGCTTCTGGAGCGACCGCTGAGGCATCGCATCTGGCGCTGGAGGGCTACATCAACGCGCGTGTCTTCCTCGAAGCGCTGCAGCGCGCAGGGCGCAATCCCAGCCGGGCGGCATTCATCGACGCCACCTGGGCGCTGCGCAAATGGGACCTGGGCGGGTTCGAGATCAATGCAGTCCCCGAACGCAGCGCTTCGCAGTTTGTCGAACTCACCATGGTGAGTCAGGACGGTCGCTTCATTCGCTAGGACGCCATGCGCTGCGTGCACGCAGCGCATGGAAGGGCGAACAGCGAACAGCGGGTTTAACCCCATCAGTGCTTACCCCGAAATTGTCGTCATAAAGACAAGATGGCGTCAAACCACCCCGTAGCATCGTGGACAAGACACGTGCGATGTCGCTCATTCTGCAGCGCCGCACGTTTTCGAAACCCAGAGGATCGCAATGGACAGCACGTTCCCCCAATTGCTGCTCGAGCATGCCGCTAAGCGACCGGATGCCGCCGCGCTGCGCGAAAAGGAATACGGCATCTGGCAAGCCCACAGCTGGGCTGCACTGGCTGGCATGGTGGCGCGCATTGCAGCGGGGCTGCACCAAGCTGGATTGCAGCGGGGTGAGCACATGGTGGTCATCGGCTCCAACCGTCCGCGCCTGTACGCCACCATGCTCGCTGCGCAGGCAGTAGGCGCGATTCCGGTGCCGCTTTACCAGGATGCTGTGGCTGCCGAATGTGTGTGGCCACTGACGAATGCCGAAGTGCGCTTTGCCATGGTGGAAGACCAGGAGCAGGTCGACAAGCTGCTGGAGATCCGCGAACAGTGCCCGCAGCTCAGCCGCGTCTGGTTCGACGACCCGCGCGGCCTTCGCAACTACAGCGAGCCGGGCCTCGAAGACATGGAAGTGCTGATGGCCGCAGGCGCCGCCGAGCTGGCCAAAAATCCGTCGTGGTTTGCTGACACGGTTGCGCAGGCCTCGCCCGACGAGGTCGCGGCCATGTTCTTCACCTCCGGCACTACCGGCAACCCCAAGGGGGTTGTGCACTCCCATCGCACGTTGCTGGATCGGGCCTCTGCTGGTGCCGAGTTCGACCACCTGACCAGCGCCGAAGAAGTACTGGCTTACCTGCCGCCCGCATGGATTGGTCAAAACATCTTCAGCTACGCGCAGTGGCTCGCCTGCGGCTATGTTGTCAATTGCCCCGAGTCGGCCAGCACGGTCACCATCGACCTCAAGGAAATAGGTCCCACCTACTATTTCGCGCCGCCACGTGTGTTCGAAGGTCTCCTCACCAGCGTCACGATCCGCATGGAAGACGCGGGCTTGATCAAACGCAAGATGTTTACCTCTTGCATGGAGCTGGCGCGGCGTGTTGGTCCCGCCTTGATGGATGGAGAGAGCGTCGGCACTTGGGACCGCATCAAATACCGGCTGGGGGACCTGCTGGTGTACGGGCCGCTGCGGAATAACCTGGGTTTTTCACGCGTACGCGTGGCGTACACGGCCGGCGAAGCCATCGGGCCAGACCTCTTCAGCTTTTACCGCTCGATTGGCGTCAACCTCAAGCAGCTCTACGGCTCCACCGAGACGGCCGTATTTGTCTGCCTGCAACCGGACAACCAGGCGCGCGCCGACACCGTGGGTGTGCCGATTCGCGGCGTGGAAATCAAGGTGGCCGAGAACGGCGAGATCCTGGTCAAGTCCGCAGGTCTCCTCAAGGAGTACTACAAGAATCCCGAGGCCACTGCCGAAGTGCTGACGGCTGACGGCTGGTACCACACCAGCGACGCAGGCTTCCTGGACTCCCACGGCCACCTCAAAATCATTGACCGGGTGAAAGATGTCGGGCGCATTCAGGGCGGCGCCAACGACGGCGCCATGTTTGCGCCCAAATATGTGGAAAACAAACTCAAGTTTTTTCCGCATATCAAAGAGGTGGTGGCGCTCGGAGATAAGCGAGACAAGGTCTGCGTCATGGTCAACATTGACTTTGATGCCGTGGGCAATTGGGCCGAGCGTCGCAATCTGCCCTACGCCGGCTACACCGATTTGGCGCAAAAGCCCGAGGTATATGAGCTGATCCGCGAATGCGTGGAAAAGGTCAACGCCGATTTGGCGACCGATAGCATGCTGGCAGGCAGCCAGATCAGCCGTTTTCTGATACTGCACAAAGAGCTGGATGCCGACGACGGCGAGCTCACGCGCACCAACAAGGTGCGGCGCGGCTTCATCGCCGACCGCTACGGCGTGCTCGTGGACGCGCTGTACACGGGCAAGCACGAGCAGTACATCGATACGCAGGTGAAGTTTGAGGACGGACGAACTGGCAACGTCAGTGCCACGCTGGCCATCTGCGACACCAAGATCTTCCCCGCTGTGAAAACGGCCGCATGAGAGCGCACCGAGCCCTATGAATACCAAGAAGATTGGCGACGTTGTGCTGGATGTGAAGAACATCAGCCTGAGCTTTGGCGGTGTCAACGCACTGACCGATATCTCGTTTGATGTGCGAGAGCACGAGATCCGCTCCATCATCGGCCCTAACGGCGCGGGCAAGAGTTCGATGCTCAATTGCATCAACGGCGTCTACGTGCCGCAGCAAGGCTCCATCACACTCAATGGCCAGACCTTCAAGCACATGAGCTCGCGGCAGGTCGCAGAAATGGGCATTGGTCGCACCTTTCAGAACCTGGCGCTGTTCAAGGGCATGAGCGTGATCGACAACATCATGACCGGCCGCAACCTCAAGGTGAAAAGCAACATCCTGCTGCAGGCTTTGCGCATCGGACCTGCTGAGCGTGAGGAAATCCGCAATCGCGAGTTCGTCGAGCACATCATCGATTTCCTGGAAATCCAGGCGTTCCGCAAGACGCCTGTGGGCCAACTACCTTACGGTCTGCAAAAACGCGTAGACCTGGGCCGCGCGTTGGCCATGGAGCCGAAGGTGCTGCTACTCGATGAGCCCATGGCTGGGATGAACGTGGAGGAAAAGCAGGACATGTGTCGCTTCATCCTCGACGTCAACGACGAGTTCGGTACCACCATCGTTCTCATCGAGCACGACATGGGCGTGGTGATGGACATTTCGGACCGCGTCGTCGTGCTGGACTACGGCAAGAAGATTGGTGACGGCGAGCCCGAAGCCGTGCGCAACAACGAAGACGTCATTGCCGCCTATCTTGGCACCAGCCACTAAGGCCACGAGAAACACACCATGGCATTCTTTATTGAAACCCTGATCGGCGGCCTGATGGCCGGCATGCTCTATTCGCTGGTGGCGCTGGGCTTTGTGCTGATCTACAAAGCTTCCGGCGTCTTCAACTTTGCGCAGGGCGCGATGGTGCTGTTCGCGGCGCTGGCCATGGCACGGTTTGCCGAATGGTTTCCGCAGTGGACCGGCATTGCGAACCCTGTGTTGGCCAACATCGTCGCTTTCATCGCCGCCGGCGCGCTGATGTTCGTTGTCGCTTGGCTGATTGAGCGGCTGGTGCTGCGCCATCTGGTCAATCAGGAAGAAGCCACCTTGCTGATGGCGACCCTGGGCATCGCCTACTTCCTTGAAGGCATGGGTCAAAGCCTGTTTGGCAGCAACATCTACCCGATCGACATCGGCATGCCCAAGGACCCGGTGTTCTTGTTTGACAGCGTGTTCCCTGGTGGCATCCTGGTCAACCAGGAAGACGTGATCGCCGCTGCGATTGCCGCTGCTCTGGTGATTGGTCTGAGCCTCTTCTTTCAGAAAACCAAGACGGGTCGTGCCTTGCGCGCCGTGGCTGACGATCACCAGGCGGCCCAGTCCATTGGTATCCCACTCGGCCGCATCTGGTTCATCGTCTGGTGCGTCGCCGGCGTAGTGGCACTGGTGGCCGGAATGATCTGGGGGTCCAAGCTGGGTGTGCAGTTCTCGCTTACCACCATTGCCCTGCGCGCCCTGCCTGTTGTGATTCTGGGCGGCCTTACCTCAGTGCCCGGCGCCATCATCGGTGGGCTGATCATCGGCGTGGGCGAGAAGGTCTCCGAGGTGTATTTGGGCCCCTATGTTGGCGGCGGCATTGAAATTTGGTTTGCCTACGTGCTCGCTCTGGTGTTTCTGCTGTTTCGGCCGCAGGGATTGTTTGGCGAGAAAATTATTGATCGCGTCTGAGCGAAAAAGAACAGGACACTCTCATGCTCTACCGCGAAAACGGCCAGTTCAAAACCAACTACCGCTCAGACCAGCAGATCTTCCCGATTGCTCAGGACCGCATTGCGATCGCACTGCTTCTGGCAGTGGCCTTCGTGGTCGTACCGCTATTTGCCAGCGAGTATTTCTACACCTCCATCCTGATTCCCTTCATCATCATGTCGCTGGCCGCGCTAGGTGTGAACATCCTTGTCGGGTACTGTGGGCAGATTTCGCTCGGGTCCGGTGCCTTCATGGCCGTGGGGGCTTACGGCGCCTACAACTTCTTTGTGCGCATCCCAGGGCTGCCCTTGATTCCGGCGCTGATTCTCGGCGGTCTGTGCGCCATGTTCTTCGGCATCTTGTTCGGCCTGCCCAGCCTGCGCGTCAAAGGCTTGTACTTGGCGGTGGCTACGCTCGCAGCGCAGTTCTTCAGCGACTGGATGTTCCTGCGCATCACGTGGCTCACCAACGAGTCGCCCTCGGGGCAAGTCTCTGTGAACAAACTCCATGTGCTGGGCGTGGCGCTCGACACGCCCATGGCGCGCTATCTGTTTTGCCTGAGTTTGCTGGTCGTTATCGCACTGCTCGCCAAGAACCTGGTGCGAGGTGCCATCGGCCGCGAATGGATGGCCATTCGCGACATGGACGTGGCAGCCGCCGTGATTGGCATTCGGCCGATGTACGCGAAGTTGAGCGCGTTCGCGGTGAGCTCGTTCATCATTGGCGTGGCTGGCGGCCTGTGGGCCTTCGTCCACCTGGGTTCCTGGGAGCCCGCAGCCTTCTCGGTGGATCTGTCGTTTCGGCTGCTGTTCATGGTGATCATCGGCGGGCTCGGCTCCATCATGGGCAGCTTCTTTGGCGCTGGCTTCATCGTCATTCTGCCGATTATCCTGAGTCGCCTGCTGCCTGCGCTAGGTGACCTGGTGGGCATCGAGCTGTCCACCGCAACGGTCTCTCATGTCGAACTCATGACCTTTGGCGGCCTCATCGTCTGGTTCCTGATCGTCGAGCCCCATGGCCTGGCAAGGCTCTGGTCCATGGGCAAGCAAAAGCTCCGGCTCTGGCCGTTTCCTCATTGATATGGAAACCCCCCTGAGTCGCTGCGCGCCTTCCCCCGGAAGGGGACGCCACCGGTGGCTGGCAGAGCCAGTTCCACGGTGGCACTGGCCTGGTGCGCGCCAACTTTGACTACCGCAGAACTTACGATTTCCCCCCCGTGCTTCAACACATTCATTTAAAGGAGACATCCATGAAGCTTTCGAAACTACTCATCACTGCCGCGGTGGCAGCCGCTGGGGCAGCGACGCTGACCACCAGCGCGTTCGCGCAAGCCAAGGAGCAGTTCTTCCCGCTGCTCTCCTACCGCACAGGACCGTACGCGCCCAACGGCACGCCCTGGGCCAACGGCAAGCAGGACTACCTCAAGATGATCAACGCCCGTGATGGCGGCATCAATGGCGTCAAGATCACCTATGAAGAATGCGAAACCGGGTATGCGACCGATCGCGGCGTGGAGTGCTATGAGCGCCTGAAGGTGCGGCCCGGTGTGGCCATGATCGACCCGCAATCCACGGGCATCACTTTCGCGCTGACCGAGAAGGCCCCGATCGACAAAATCCCCCTGCTGACCGTGGGCTATGGCCTGTCAATGTCGGCAGATGGCATGGCGTTTCCCTGGAACTTCGAGATGATGGGCAGCTACTGGACGGCTGCCGACATCATCATTCAGCACATCGGCAAGTCGCTCGGTGGTGTAGACAAGCTCAAGGGCAAAAAGATTGCACTGGTCTACCACGACAGCCCCTTTGGCAAAGAGCCCATTCCGCTGTTGGAAGAGCGCGCCAAGATGCATGGCTTCGAATTGCAGTTGTTGCCTGTGACAGCACCGGGCGTCGAGCAAAAAGCTACTTGGCTGCAGGTACGCCAGAGCAAGCCTGACTACGTATTGCTTTGGGGCTGGGGCGTGATGAACTCCACTGCCTTGAAAGAAGCCCAAGCCACCGGCTACCCGCGCGACAAGATGTATGGCGTGTGGTGGGCGGGTGCCGAGCCTGACGTGCGCGACGTGGGCATGGGTGCCAAGGGCTACCACGCCCTGGCACTCAATGGCTCCGGCAAGGAGCAGAAGATCATCCAGGAAATCATGAAGTATGTGCACGACAAAGGTCAGGGCACGGGTCCCAAGGATGAAGTCGGCTCAGTGTTGTACACCCGAGGCGTGATGATTCAGATGCTGGGCGTGGAAGCTGTGCGCCGCGCGCAGGAGCGCTTCGGCAAGGGCAAGGTCATGACTGGCGAGCAAGTGCGCTGGGGCTTTGAGAACCTCAACCTGGACCAGAAGAAGCTCGATGCCATGGGCTTCGGCGGCGTCATTCGCCCGGTTTCCACCAGCTGCTCGGACCACATGGGTTCTAGCTGGGCGCGCATTCAAACTTGGGACGGCGCCAAGTGGAACATCGCACCAGACTGGTACCAGGCCGATGAGCAGATCCTCAAGCCCATGATCAAGGCGGCCGGCGACAAGTACCTGGCCGACAAGAAGTTGAAGCGCCGCGACCCGGCTGATTGCAACTCTTGATTCGGTACATCCCCTGAGGCGCTGTCGCGCCTTCCCCCTTCTCTCGCATTGCTGCGCAATCCGGGAAGGGGGACGCCACCAGCGCGGCGGGGCGGCCCTTGCGCGGTGGCCGCTGGCATGGAGCCGGCGCACATCGCACGTCGGCGAATAGACACCGAGGCGGCTTCTTCCGGGGAGTCGCCAATCGGCAGGGCTTGCGAACCGCGAGCCCTGCCGATTGGCAAGGAAAGAGACCTATGGAACCGAAAAATATCGTCCTCGACGTCAACGGCATCGAGGTGATCTACAACCACGTGATACTGGTGCTCAAGGGCGTGTCGCTGCAGGTGCCCGAAAAAAGCATTGTTGCCATCCTTGGCGGTAACGGCGCCGGCAAAACGACCACCTTGCGCGCGGTTTCCAACCTGTTGCAAGGCGAGCGCGGCGAAGTGACCAAGGGCTCGATCGAGTTGCGCGGCGAACGCATTGAAAATCTCACGCCTGCCGACCTGGTCAAGCGCGGCGTGGTGCAGGTGATGGAAGGGAGGCACTGTTTTGCCCACCTGACCATCGAAGAGAACCTGCTGGCCGGCGCCTACACCCGCAGCGACAAGGGCGAAATTTCCGCCAATCTCGACAAGGTCTACACCTATTTCCCGCGCCTCAAGACGCGGCGCAGCTCCCAGGCAGCCTACACGTCCGGTGGCGAGCAGCAGATGTGCGCCATTGGCCGCGCCATCATGGCCAACCCCAGCATGGTGCTGCTCGATGAACCGTCCATGGGCCTGGCGCCGCAGATCGTTGAAGAAGTGTTCAACATCGTCAAGGACTTGAACGAGCGAGAGGGCGTGACCTTCCTCCTGGCAGAGCAGAACACGAACATGGCGCTCAAGTACGCCGACTACGGCTACATCATGGAATCGGGCCGGGTGGTGATGGACGGCGCGGCTGCCGATCTGGCCAGCAACGAGGACGTCAAGGAGTTCTATCTGGGTGTGGGCGGCGGTGAGCGCAAGAGTTTCAAGGACGTCAAAAGTTACAAGCGGCGCAAGCGCTGGCTGGCTTGACCCCCCTGCGTCGCTTCGCGCCTTCCCCCCGAGGGGGGACGCCTCCGGTGGACTGGCGGAGCCAGATCCACGGTGGCACTGGTGAGGGAGCGGTGCCAGGTTTACAGACCGCTCGCAAATGAGGAGACTTTGATATGACCGATTCCACTAATTTGCTTGAGGTGGCGCGCGACGCGCG
>JBBSRE010000020.1:0-16650 GCA_038243365.1 Burkholderiales bacterium
AGCGGCGCAGTCGACGAAGGGCTCTCGGCAATGCTGGCGGCATTGGCCGGGTACGCAAGCAGCGTGAAGTTGCGCACAACGCTTCCGTTGCAGCCGGCCGTTAAGCGAACCGTGAGCACGGGATCGATCACGATCTGAGTGGTCTGCACTCTGACCGCGGCGTCCATTCCGGCCTTGGCGGGAATCATCGCAACCCGCACCTGGGACGAAGAAACTGGTGTATCACCAGCGAGCACTTCTGCACGCACACAGGCGTCTTCAAGCGGCTTGCCATCGGACGCCACTGGAAACACCACATTCAGCGGACGCCCTAGAACCACCGTGCCCTTCGCATTTCCGATCGAAAGTGCAGCCGCATTGCTTGCAAGCAGCACTAGCGGGAGCGCAAAAATCAGATGACGAGGGAGCACTTTTGATGGATCTTTAAGGCGTGCGCGGATTCTTGCATATAACTCTCGAGCCAAGCGCCGAACATAATCAAGGGATGACCCTCGAATTCACAACTATCGGCATCGTCGGCGCAGGCGCCATGGGAGCAGGCATTGCGCAGATTGCTGCAGAGGCAGGATGCAAGGTGCTCCTGCATGACGCGAAAGACGGAGCAGCCGCGGCTGCCATCGTGCGACTGGCTTCTCAGTGGGAGCGTTTGCAATCAAAAGGCAAAATTTCCAACGACCAAGTGAACACCCATCGTTCCCAGGTCGAGGTAGCAGCGCAGTTGAATGACCTCGCTGCGTGCGATTTGGTCGTTGAAGCGGTGATTGAGGACCTGGACATCAAACACGCGTTGCTGGCCCAACTGGAGCAGATCGTGTCTGAACAAGCGGTGTTGGCGACGAACACCTCTTCGCTTTCCATCACAGCGCTCGCGCGATCCTTGAAGTGGCCATCACGGTTTTGCGGATTTCATTTCTTTAACCCGGTGCCGCGGAGGAAAGTAGTGGAGGTCGTGGCCGGTCTGCGCACAGACGAGCCCACTTGCACACGCATGTGCAAGTTCGCACAGCAGCTTGGTCATACCCCCGTGCGAGCGCAGGACACCCCGGGCTTTATCGTGAACCACGCCGGACGCGGTTTCGGCACCGAAGCCTTGCGCATCGTCGGCGAAGGCGTCGCAGACTTTGCCACTGTGGACCGCATCTTGCGCGACCAAGTTGGATTTCGTCTTGGTCCGTTCGAGCTGATGGATTTAACCGGCCTGGATGTATCGCACCCCGTGATGGAATCCATTTACCACCAGTACTACGAAGAGCCGCGATTTCGGCCCAGCGTGATCACGGCGCAGCGGCTGTCGGCTGGCATTTTGGGTCGCAAAACCGGGCAAGGTTTTTACGAGTATCAAGACGGCTCCGCCGTGGTAACCCCAGAACCTCTCCCACCGGTCGTGGACGCCATGCCGCCTGTGTGGGTCTCCACCCGCGCGGCGCGGCGTTCAGAACTCTACACGTTGCTCAACGAGCTGGGCGCCACCGTCGAGACGGGGTCATCGCCCTCCTTGAATGCCCTCTGCCTGGTGGCTCCGCTCGGTTTTGACATCACCACCGTGGCCGTGGTGGAGCGACTCGACCCGGCGCGCACCATCGGCATCGACATGCTGATCGAAGACAGCGCAACCCGCAGGCGCGTGTTGGCCACCAACCCTGCGACCCGCCGCGACATGCAGGACGCGGCACACGCATTGTTCGCACGAGACGGCAAAGCCGTCAGCGTGATCCGAGACAGCGGTGGCTTCGTGTCGCAGCGGGTGGTTGCGCATATCGTGAACATTGCCGCGGACATCTGCCAGCAAGGCATCTGCAGCCCGGGCGACCTGGAAGCCGCCGTCACGTTGGGGTTGGGTTACCCGTTGGGGCCATTGGCGATGGGCGACCTGTGGGGTGCAACCAACCTTCTCGAAGTACTCTTCAACTTGCAAACCGTGTATGGCGATCCTCGCTACCGCCCAAGCCCTTGGCTGCGCCGCAGGGGCGCACTCGGTTTGAGTCTTCAGCACACCGAGGGCTGAACCGCATGACTGCTGAACTGACAAGCACCTCTGCGGGCCAGACACTGGTTTTGACGCTGCGTAACCCGCACCGGCGCAACGCGCTTGGCCCGGAAATTTATACCGCGGGGGTTGAAGCGCTGAATGGCGCCGAGCGCGGCAACGAGGTGCGCAGCGTTGTGCTGACGGGCGAAGGAGCCCTGTTCAGCGCAGGCGGCGACTTGAATCGTCTCCAGGCCAACCGAACTCAGGACCCGCAGGTGCAGGCCGCCAGCATCGAGGCCCTTCATAACTGGATCGAGACGATTAGCGCCTTTCCCAAACCGATCGTTGCGGCGGTTGAAGGGGCCGCCGCTGGCGCCGGCTTTTCGCTCGCGCTGGCCTGCGACTTCATCGTCGCATCACGCAGTGCGCGGTTTTCTTTGGCGTACACACGGGTGGGGCTTTCGCCGGATGGCGGCGCCAGCTGGGCGCTCGTGCGAGCGCTGCCCCGCGCGCTTGTCGCCGAATGGTTGATGCTGGGAGAGCCGGTTTCCGCAGATCGACTGCACAGCCTTGGCTTGGTCAACCGACTGAGCGAGCCCGGCAGCGCGCTGGCTGACGCACTGAAATTCTGCGGCGAGCTCAACACCAAGGCTCCCAACGTGTTGGCGAGCGTCAAGGAACTGGTGAGGCAAGTGCCGTCGCAAGAATTGCATGCGCAACTTGCAAGCGAGCACAGCCATTTCATGAGAAATCTTCAGCACCCCAATGCGGGGGAAGGCATCAGCGCCTTTTTGCAAAAGCGAACACCCCAGTTTCGATGACAACCGCTGGCCGCCGCGGCTTGCGATCCGCGACTCGCCCGTTCTGCGCCAACAAAACGCCAACGCTGGACGCGCCCGCGACACCTCCCCGGAGGAGCTCGCGTCCCTCGCGCGACAATGAAACCGTCATCAGTCACACATAAGACAGGCCATGGACGACCCTATTCTTAGTATCGAAGAACGAGAAGCGATCAATTCGGGTCGCTGGTTCTCTTCGCTTTCACCCTCGCTCCGACACGACATTCTTCGATGCGCATACGTCAAACGTTTCAAGGACGGCAATCTGATTGCAGCCCGTGGCGATCCGCCAGAGGAATGGATCGCGTGCGCGCGCGGTGCGGTCAGGGTGAGTTCCACGTCTATCTCGGGCAAGCAAATCACGCTGACCTATGTGGAGCCCGGCATCTGGTTCGGGGACGTGGCGATTTTCGACGGCGATCAGCGCACGCACGACGCGTATGCGCACGGTCCCACCACCATTCTTTGCGTTGCGAAAGCGGATTTCAAGAAAATTCTGGCGATGCACGTGGAGTTCTACGAAGCGATGCTGCGGCTGCACGCGCGGCGCATTCGCCAGCTCTACGGCTTGGTCGAAGACCTGAACACATTGCCCTTGCGTGCGCGATTGGCCAAACAGTTGCTACACCTGGTGCGCAGCTATGGCATTTCCAGTCTTTCAAACAACGACGAGATGCGCATTGGCCTGCACTTAGCTCAGGAAGAGCTCGCGCAGCTGCTGGGTGCTTCTCGCCAACGGGTGAACCAGGAGCTCAAGGCCATGGAGCGCGACGACATCATTCGGATCGAGCCTGGCGGGCTTGTGGTGCGCAATCGACCCGCGTTGATGCGGCTGACAGAACTGGAACTTTAGAACGGGCCACGGCATGAGCAATTACGACCACTTCGTAGGCACTCGCGAGGTGTCGGATTCACATGCCTTTGATGTAGCTGCACTGACCCAATGGCTCGCACCGCGGCTAGAGGGTTTCCAAGGGCCGGTGCGGGTCGAGATGTTCAAGGGCGGGCAATCGAACCCTACCTATAAGTTGATCACCGGCGAGCAGACTTTCGTCATGCGCGCCAAGCCGGGACCGGTGGCGAAACTGCTGCCGTCGGCCCACGCGATCGAACGTGAATTCGCCGTCATGAGCGGGTTGCACGGGACCGATGTACCGGTACCTCGCATGCACGTTTTGTGCGAAGACGAGTCCGTCATCGGGCGCGCCTTCTACATCATGGAATTCATGGAAGGGCGCGTGCTTTGGGACCAGGCCCTGCCGGACATGACCCCAGCGCAGCGCGGCGCCATCTACGACGAGACCAACCGCGTAATTGCGGCGCTTCACCGGGTGCCATACGCCGAGCGTGGTTTGGCTTCCTACGGCAAGCCGGGCAATTACTTCGAGCGCCAGATTGGTCGCTGGAGCAAACAGTACCTGGCCTCCGTGACGCAGGCCATCCCGGAGATGGACAGGCTTATCGAATGGCTACCCACCCATATTCCTAAAGCCGCGTCTAGCGCCGCACTGACGGCTATCGTCCATGGTGACTTCCGGCTCGACAACCTGATGCTTCACCCGACAGAACCGCGTGCCATTGCTGTTCTCGACTGGGAGCTGTCGACCCTTGGCCACCCGCTGGCAGATTTCAGCTACCACTGCATGGCGTGGCATATCCCGCCCGGCATGTTCCGCGGCATTGGCGGTTTGGACCACGCAGCGCTTGGCATTCCCACGGAAGCCGAATACATCCGCCGCTATTGCGAGCGCACCGGCTTTGCCACCCCTGACGAGCTGGCTCAAGACTGGAACTTCTACTTGGCCTACAACCTGTTCCGGCTTGCCGCCATCCTGCAAGGCATCGCCAAGCGAGTCGAGACCGGTACCGCATCCAGTGCCCAGGCCAAGGCCTCAGCCACTGGTGCACGCCCGCTGGCCGAGATGGCCTGGTCGTTTGCGCAGCGCGGCTGAAACCCGTTTGCGTGCCACCCTCTGTTTTTGAAGGAGATACCCATGGACTTTGACTACTCGCCCAAAACCAAGGACCTGCAAGCGCGCTTGCTGAAGTTCATGGACGAACACATCTATCCGGCAGAGGCCGAAGTCACTAAGGAGCTTGTCGCAAATACCGAGGCCGGCAAGCGCTGGACACCGCTGCAGACGATTGAGAACCTCAAGCCCAAAGCGCAAGCAGCAGGCCTGTGGAACCTGTTCCTGCCGGTAGATACCGCGCAGGCATCGGGGTATGAAGGTGCGGGACTGACGAACCAGGAATACGCACCGCTTGCAGAAATCATGGGTCGCATCACGTGGGCGAGCGAAGTCTTCAACTGCTCGGCCCCCGACACCGGCAACATGGAAACCATTGCCCGCTATGGCGACGAAGCCAACAAAGAACGCTGGCTCAAACCGCTGCTCGAAGGCAAGATTCGCTCCGCTTTCGCCATGACCGAGCCAGGTGTTGCGTCTAGCGATGCGACCAATATCGAAACCCGCATCGAGCGTCAGGGCGACGAATACGTGATCAATGGCCGCAAGTGGTGGACTTCCGGCGCCAATGACCCGCGTTGCGCCGTCTTTGTCACCATGGGTAAAACGGATCCGGAGGCCGCTCGCCACTCCCAGCAAAGCATGGTCCTGGTGCCTGCCGACACACCCGGCGTGAAAGTACTCCGCCACCTTAATGTCTTTGGCTATGACGACGCTCCCCATGGGCACGCCGAGATGCTGTTTGAGAATGTGCGCGTGCCGGTTTCCAACATCCTGCTCGGCGAAGGACGGGGTTTCGAAATCGCGCAAGGCCGCCTTGGTCCCGGTCGCATTCACCATTGCATGCGCCTCGTCGGCTTGGCCGAGCGCGCACTAGAACTGATGTGCAAGCGGGCGATGTCGCGGGTGGCCTTCGGAAAGACCGTGGCGCAGCAAGGCGTGACCCAAGAGCGGATTGCTGAGGCACGCTGCAAAATTGATATGGCGCGCCTGCTCACCTTGAAGGCTGCGTGGATGATGGACGTTGCCGGCAACAAAGTGGCAAAAACCGAAATCGCCATGATCAAAGTGGTGGCGCCCAACATGGCATGCGAAGTGATCGATTGGGCTATGCAAGTTTATGGCGGCGCTGGCGTTTGCGACGACTTCCCACTCGCATCGGCCTACGCTGGGGCACGCACGCTGCGGTTTGCCGACGGCCCCGATGAAGTGCACCGCGCCTCCATCGCCAAAATGGAGCTCGGCAAGTACGCCCCGCCGCGTGCAGGCTGAGCCTCTGGCAAATCTCCACTAGAAAAGCAGGCCAACCTGTCTGCTTTTTTTGTAGCGCCATGCGCTTCCCTTATGCGCGATACGGGTGATTTTGACAAAAATCTCCGCGCGGCCTGCAGATCGAGTCGGCAGGTGGCTTTTATCCCAGCATTACCGGTCTAGCGCAGTGACGGCAGCACCGCAGCCGCCGGGGTCAGCGACTCCCGACAAGATGTGAAAGTGGAGCGTGGGTGCCTCGGCGCCAAAAGGCATACCTAGGGAGACACTCCCACTGCCATGCAGCAAGCAAACGTCCCGGCGCAGGCGCAGCTCTGTCACAGCGTTACCAAACCGCACCCAAGTACCAAAGCTGCTCAGATCCGTCAAAGCGAACGAGCCTCCTCGCCAGTCGACGCGGGCATGCATGCGTGAGACGCGCGGGTCGCGCACAAAGCACTGGGCCTCGGACGAGCGTCCCACATGCACTGGCGTCTGCGCTTTGCCAAATACCCTCACTTCGTCGGCCCAGACAAGCTCGATCGCGGCCAACCCCTGGCTGAGGGGAGCAATCGCACTCGCGAACGCGGCCTGTTGTGTCGAAGCATCCTGCGGCTCGTTTTCCCGCCATTCGACCTGATAAACCACCTGCGACTCGGCTTTGCCACGAATGTCGAACACGCCCAGCCGCCGAAAGCGCACCCGTGGCACAACGCCTGCATCCACCGCAGTCGCATCAGTCACCCAAATTTCGTTGGCGAGGGCACGCTCGCACAGGCGTGAGGCGATATTGACTGCGTCACCATAGGTGTCGCCGTCCAACTCCAAAACCTCACCGCTAGCGACGCCGATACGCACGGGCATGCGCACGGCTTCAGGCCATCGCGCAATATTGACCTGATGATTGCGCTGCAACTCGGCGGCAGCAAGAATGGCGGCGCTCGCGTTCGGAAAGACGCTCAGGACGCCATCACCCAGCTGTTTGACGACGCGGCCTTGATGGCGCTCCACGACCGCACCCATCCAGCGCGTCAAACGCGAGACGGCCTGTGATGCGCACTGGTTGCCAAGCGATTCGTAGAGGGCAGTGCTGCCAGAGAGATCGGCAAACACCACGGTAGAAAAAGTGCGCAAGGCGCTCCCGGGTCTGAAGAGTTTACGAAGTGTAAAACAGTGCTCCAGGGTAGTCGTCACGACTTCGCAGTCGCGTTCCCCGCTGCCTCGGCCTGCAACCACGCAGCTGCGCCTTGACCAGCCACCCGCCCACTGGCCAGGCAGGCGGTGATCAGGTAGCCGCCGGTAGGGGCCTCCCAATCGAGCATCTCTCCGCAACAAAACACCGATGGGCGCTCCCGCAGCATCAGGTCTCGTCCCACCGCCTCCAGTGCCACGCCCCCGTGCGTACTGATCGCTTCAGCCACCGGACGCGGTGCCCGCAGTACCAGGGTCAGCTGCTTGATCGAGTTCGCCAGCTGCTGTGGATCGTCGATGTGCTCTCGGTTGAGCAGCTCGTGGAGCAGGGCCATCTTCACGCCCGCAAGGCCCAGGCGGCTTTTAAGATGACTACTGAGCGAGCGGGAGCCGCGCGGATGCTTCACCTCAGCCACAACACGCTCGGCGCTGTGATCGGGCAATAAATCGAGCTGCAGTGTGGCACTGCCGCTGCGCTCAATTTCATCTCTGAGCCAGGCGGACGCCGCGTAAATCAAGCTTCCTTCGATACCGGTTTGCGTGACGACGCATTCGCCCCGGCGCGACCATACGTGGCCTCCCGCGTCTCGGAATGACAGGGTGACGGATTTGAGCGGCGCGCCCGCGAAGCGGCTGGCGAAGTGCTCCGTCCATCCCGCGACTGTGGGCTCGCCCTGCCCCACCAGTTCTTTCAGGAAGTCTCGACGAGACTCGACCTCTTTTGAAGCACCGCCCAGCACGTCGAACCCGCAGTTGGCTGGCCCCAACGGTTGCACCGCGACACCAATGCCTTCCAGGTGTTTCACCCAGGCTCCGTCAGATCCCAGTTGGGGCCAGCTTGCGCCGCCCAAAGCGAGCACGGTCACTTTGGCGCTGACCGAGAGCACACCATCCGGTCGCTCAAAGAGCCATTCACCGGTCGGTGACCAGCCAGACCAGCGATGCCGCATGTGCAGCGTCACGCCCGCCGTGCGCAAACGCGCCAGCCACACTCTCAATAACGGAGCCGCCTTCATTCCTACTGGAAAGACGCGACCTGAGGTTCCGACAAACGTCTCGACACCTAGCTGAGCCGCCCACTCACGAACTTGTCGCGAACCAAAATCGGCCAACCAAGGTGTCATCGCAAGCGAGCGGTCACCAAAGCGGCTCTGAAAACGGTCCTCAGGTTCACTGTGCGTGAGGTTCAAGCCACCCTTGCCCGCCAGCAAGAACTTGCGGCCGACCGAAGGCATGGAGTCATAGAGATGCACTTTGAAGCCCGCGTCGACCAGTTGCTGCGCAGCCATCAGCCCGGCGGGTCCCCCGCCAATCACCAACGCATCATGTTGGGCCGTGGCAGGGGCAAGGGACTGCAAAGCCTCGACTGGAATGCTGGACACGTCGTAGTTCATCATTTCAAGCTATCCCTGTCATAGCGGTTTATGGGCCTGCGGCTGCGCTTGAACGAAAGTTGTTTCTGTCACAATTGAAGAACTCTATCCGTTTCGAACTGATCAAAGGAAAACCATGGCCAGCGATCTCATCAAGCATGTCTCTGACGCTTCATTTGAAGCTGACGTCCTGAAATCATCCACACCTGTTTTAGTGGACTACTGGGCCGAATGGTGCGGCCCCTGCAAAATGATTGCCCCCATCCTGGACGAAGTCGCAGCCAGCCATGAAGGCAAGCTGCAGATCGCCAAGATGAATGTCGACGAGAACCGCGAGGTCCCGGCCCGCTACGGCATCCGCGGAATTCCTACCCTGATGCTGTTCAGGAATGGCGAACTGGCGGCCACCAAGGTGGGTGCCATGAGCAAATCACAATTGACGGCATTCATCGAACAACAACTGGCCTGACGACCTGTGGGCATCCGGCCAATCCAGTGCCGGTAGCTCCATCGCGTTGCCCGGATGTGCCATGGATCATGCGTGGACGGAGCGCTGGCAGCATTGCTGCTTTTTTCCTGTCATAATTCATAGCGCCCGCCGGCTCGCAAGCCCGAACTTGCCGGATCGCGCGACTTCAGTTCTGCCCAGCCCGCGCACAGCGGCTCTTCTGGCACTGAAACAACCCTCCCCAGCTTTCTACTACTCCGCTCAGGAGTCATTTCATGCACCTTAACGAACTCAAGGCACTCCACGTGTCTGAAGTCCTCAAGCAGGCCGAAGCGCTTGACATCGAAAACGGCGGCCGCATGCGCAAGCAGGAGCTGATGTTCGCCATCATCAAGAAGCGCGCAAAAGCCGGGGAGCAAATCTTTGCCGACGGCGTGCTGGAAATACTGCCCGACGGCTTTGGCTTCCTGCGCAGCCCTGACACCAGTTACACCGCAAGCACCGACGACATTTACATCTCGCCAAGCCAGGTGCGGCGCTTCAACCTGCACACCGGCGACATGATTGAGGGCGAAGTGCGCACGCCCAAAGACGGTGAGCGGTACTTTGCCCTGACCAAACTCGACAAGGTCAACGACGGCCCACCCGAGCAGAACAAGCACAAGGTGATGTTTGAGAACCTGACGCCGCTGTTCCCGAAAGAGCAGATGCGTCTTGAACGCGAGGTCAAGACCGAAGAGAACATTACCGGTCGCATCATCGACATCATTGCGCCCATTGGCCGCGGCCAGCGTGCGCTGATCGTAGCGCCGCCCAAGAGCGGCAAGACGGTCATGATGCAGCACATCGCACATGCCATCACCGCCAACAATCCTGACGTGCACCTCATGGTGCTGCTGGTGGATGAGCGGCCGGAAGAAGTGACCGAAATGCAGCGCACGGTGAAGGGCGAGATCATTGCTTCCACCTTTGACGAGCCTGCCGCGCGTCACGTGCATGTGGCCGAAATGGTCATTGAGCGCGCCAAGCGCTTGGTTGAGCTCAAAAAAGACGTGGTGATCCTGCTGGATTCCATTACCAGGCTGGCCCGCGCGTACAACAACGTCGTGCCGTCCAGCGGCAAGGTGCTATCGGGCGGCGTGGACGCCGCCGCACTGCAGCGACCTAAGCGCTTTTTCGGCGCAGCCCGCAAGGTCGAAGAAGGCGGCTCGCTCACCATCATTGCAACTGCGCTGGTGGACACGGGAAGTCGCATGGACGAAGTGATCTTTGAAGAATTCAAAGGCACCGGCAACTGTGAAATCCACTTGAATCGCCGTCTCTACGAGAAGCGCGTTTTCCCCGCCATTGAGCTCAACAAGAGCGGCACCCGCCGTGAGGAGCTGCTGTTGGCGCCAGAGATCCTGCAAAAAACCCGGATCTTGCGCCAGTTCATGTACAACATGGACGAGATAGAGTCCATGGAGCTCATGATCAAGAACATGAAAGCCACGAAGAGCAACGTTGAATTCTTCGACATGATGCGGCGCGGCGGCTAGGCTAGGCTCACGGTCACCACGGTCTCGCACTGCGCGCCCTCCCTCCCGCAGTGGGCCGCGTTTCACCTTGGGGCGGCCCGGCGGTGAAACATCACACCGGGTGCTACGTGTATCAAATATGAGAAAAGCGGCGCGCTATAATCGCGCGCTAACTTGCGGAAAGTAGGACAGGCTGTCTGACCCGGCTCCCGCAGCGACAATCAAGGATCATCATGAAAGACGGCATTCACCCCAATTACCGCGACGTTCTTTTTATGGACGTCTCCAACGGTTTCAAGTTTGTCACGCGTTCCTGTGTGAACACCAAGGAAATGGGCAAGACCGAAGACGGCCGTGAACTGCCGCTGTACAAGCTCGATACCTCGAGCGAGTCACATCCCTTCTACACCGGTACGCAAAAGTCGGTGGACAACATGGGCGGCCGCGTGGAGCGCTTCCGCAATCGTTTCGGCAAAACGACAGCTTCTCCAGCTACGGCTCCTACTGCCGAGTAAGCTGAAGCAGAAGCACCTGCGGTGGTGGCTTTGCCACCGATCAAACGCTCTTTGATTCGCTGGCGGCTCTCCGCACCAAGGCAGCCCGGGAAACCGCGCTGCCTTTTTGTTTGCCCGTATGCTTTGCGGCCTCCTGTCCCCCGATCTCGCGTGAACCAGCCCACCCCAGCCATCGTTCCCCACAGTGCCGTGCGGCCGTTGCCGCGCTGGGCTTTGCTGCTTCTGTGCGCGGCTTATGTGGTGCCTGGCTTTATCGGCCGTGACCCCTGGCGCGGCGCCGATGTCACGGCCTATGGCTATATGTTGCAGCTTGCGCACGGACAAACGCCGTGGCTCGCTCCGCTGCTGGGTGGATTGGCTCCCGAATCCGATGGCCTTCTGCCGTACTGGCTAGGCGCGTGGGCGATGCAGCTGGCAGGTAATCTGACTTCGCCGTTGCTGGCAGCGCGGGTTCCGTTTGCACTTCTGCTTGTGCTTACCTTGTGGGCTACCTGGTGGGCTATCTATGCGCTCGCTCGCAACCCCGGCGCCCAGCCGGTGGCGTTTGCCTTCGGAGGCGAGGCCCCGCCCGCCGACTACGCCCGAGCCATCGCGGATGGCGGGCTGCTCGCCCTACTTGCCAGCTTGGGGCTCGCGCAACCTTCCCACGAGACAACGGCATATCTTACGCAGCTGTGCGGTTCGGCTCTGATGTTCTACGGGCTGGCGACTGCGCCCTGGCGTACCTGGCTGCCTCTTATGGCTGTGGTTTCAGCCCTCCCAGTGCTGGTGCTCAGCGGGGCGCCGGGGCTTGCCGTGCTGTACGGCGCAGGCGGCGTGGTGCTGTCCGCTATGGCCGACGATCGGGAGCCGGAGGCGCGCAAACGCTCTGTTCGCGCAGCCTGGGTGATCGCCGGCGTTACGCTGATTACCTGCGCGCTGGGCTGGAAGCTGGGGGTATGGGAGCGACGCCTCGATCTGCCAGACGTGGGCAAGGACCTGCGCAGCATGGGCCGACTTCTGATCTGGTTCACATGGCCTGCCTGGCCTCTGGCGCTGTGGACGCTCTGGCGCTGGCGCGCGCACCTGTTTACCAAACCACTGCAGCGCCATCTCTGGCTCCCGCTTTGGTTCGTGGCGTGCGCGCTGGGCGCCATGCTGGTCTCTCGTCCCTCAGATCGCGCGCTGTTACTCGCACTGCCCGCATTGGCGGGGCTGGCAGCCTTTGCGCTGCCTACGCTGAGGCGCAGCGTGTCCGCTCTGATCGATTGGTTCACGCTGCTGTTTTTCTCCGCTTCTGCCATCGCCATCTGGGTTATCTGGGTGTCGACCCAGACAGGTGTTCCCGCCAAACCAGCTGCCAACGTCGCGCGCCTGGCCAAGGGCTATGTGCCCGAGTTTTCTTTGTTGTCTCTGATGCTCGCCGCCGGCGCCACAGCTGCGTGGTGCGCCGTCGTGGTGTGGCGCACCGGCCGGCACCGCCCCGCACTGTGGAAGACGTTGGTCCTGCCGGCGGCCGGAACCACGTTGTGCTGGTTTTTGCTAACCAGTCTGTGGTTGCCCATGCTGAACTACGCGCGCAGTGATGCGCCGCAGGTGAACGCGTTGATCGCGCAAACGGGTCGGGACGGGTGCCTGCATGTGCTGGGCCTCGGCCAGGGCCAATACGCTGCGCTGCTGGTGCACGGTGCACCGCCGGTGCTCCCCTTGACGGCAGCTGCGGCTCAGTGCAAATGGCTCGTAGTCGCTGACGATGCGGCTACGTCGGCGCAGCGCCGCAGTCTGCCGCCAGATTCGGAGTGGACGCCGGTGAGCCGCATAGGGCGCCCCACTGAGCAGAACGACGCACTGGTGCTGTACCGCAGTCATTCCAAACGTGACTAACGAGCCCGGCCTCATCGAGAACGTTAGCGGACTCTGAGAGAGCGCTGAGCCTGCGGGTGCCACCGCAGTAGCTTCAGGTTGCTTGCATCAGGTTGCCTCGTCGGCTGTGCGCCCACGCAGCCGCGACGCGGGAAACACCAGGCTAAACGTCGAACCTTTGCCCAGAACACTCACGATCTGCAGATGGGCGCCGTGGCGCTGCGCCACATGCTTGACGATGGCCAGCCCCAGGCCGGTGCCGCCGGTATCGCGCGATCGGCTTCGATCCACCCGGTAGAAGCGCTCTGTGATCCGGGGCAGGTGCTCGGGGTCGATGCCCGGGCCGTTGTCCTGCACGGACAACGTAGCGCCCCCTTGCGCCTGCCAAATCCAGCGCACCACTATGTTCCCGTTCCCTGGCGTATAGCGCACCGCGTTGCTCACCAAGTTGGAAAAAGCGCTGTGCAGTTCGGCTGGTATGCCGGCAATTTCGCCCGGAATGCCGTCCGGCGCGAGTCCGGGGAACAACAAACTCTGGTCCTTCCCAACGATAGCGGACAAGGCCGCCCCCTCCTGCGCGCAGCGCTCCAACAGACCCTGCACGCTGACCCACTCGTCCATCCCAGGCGGCGGGCTCGCTTCCAGGCGTGAAAGCGCGAGCAGCCCTTCGACCACACGCTCCATGCGCTGCGCCTGCCGGGCCATCAGTTCGAGGTAGCGCGTACGCTCACCAACCGGCAAGTTCAAGGTCTGCAAGGTTTCGATGAAGCCAGCCAATACCGTGAGTGGTGTGCGGATCTCGTGGGATACGTTCGCCACAAAGTCGCGTCGCATGTCGTCTGCCTGCTCCAGCGCCGTGACGTCACGGGTCAGCATGAGCTTTTGGCCATTTCCGTAGGCGCACAACTGAATAGAGACTCTGGCCGCACGCGTTTCCGCTTGCGGCCGCATGGTGACGACTACGTCTCGGACGTAATCCTTTCCCGCCAGATATTGGGCAAAGTCAGGATCGCGCAAAAGGTTGCCGACAAACTGCAGTGCATCGCGTTCCGGATCGAACGAAAGATGCCGCGCGGCATTGTGGTTGCACCAGACAATGCAGTCACGTTCATCGAGCAAGACCACGCCATTGGGTGTCGCTTGAAGCGCCTCCAGAATGCCGGAAAGTCGCCGCTCGCTCTCGGCGGTCGCCTTGCCCTGCACGCGCAAAAGACGCTGTACGCGCTCCCCGAATTCCCCCAGCACGCCCCAGCGCGCCGGCACAATCTCAGGAGCGCCGCGCCGGAGCCAGCGCACCACACGCGCTGTGCGCAGCAAATCCACCATGAACCACAGCCATGCAAGGACAAGAGCCCCGAGGGCTGCGCCTTGGCCACCGCCCAGCATTCGGTAGCCTGCGGCTGCAGCCAGAAGCTGCAGTGCCAAGAAAATCAGCAAACGTGTGACCATGTGTACCGCATGCGCAGGCGCACCGAGGCACGCAAAAAAATTCGTTTAAAACCCGCTCTACCGCTTAAGTGGCAAGCGTAAGCAGCTATCAAATTAGGAGTGGACAAGCAAGTCTGCTGGGTTCACTCGGGGCCCGCCTGGCGCGCAGAAAACCGGTAGCCAGCACCGCGCACTGTCTCAATCAACGCCCCTGCGGTGCCCAGCGCTTCACGCAGCCGCTTGACATGCACATCCACAGTGCGCTCCTCAATGAAAACATGATCGCCCCAAACTTTGTCTAGCAGTTGTGCCCGCGCGTGTACCCGCTCGGGATGCCTCATGAAATAGCGCAGCAACTTGAACTCGGTCGGCCCGACGCGCAGCTCCTGACCGCCCAGACTCACCCTGTGCGCAGCGGCGTCAAGCAGCAGGCCGCTTATCTCCACCGAATCGCTACTTTGCTCGGGCGCGCGCCGGCGTAGCACAGCGCGGATGCGCGCTAGCAATTCTTGTGTGGAAAACGGTTTGGTGATGTAGTCGTCCGCGCCGGCGTCCAGGCCCGCTACCTTGTCGGGCTCGTCACCGCGGGCTGTCAGCATCAAAATGGGAATGGCACGGGTGCGCGCATCACCGCGCCACTTGCGCGCCAGCTGAAGGCCGCTCTGCCCCGGGAGCATCCAGTCCAGCAAAATCACATCTGGCAGTGCAGTATCAAGCTCCCGCTGGGCGCTGACGCCGTCTTCGGACCACACTGGCGTAAATCCGTTGTGGCGCAGGTTCACTGAAATCAGTTCAGCAATGGCGGGCTCGTCTTCGACGATCAGGACTTTGGGTAAATGTCGCATCAGCGCAGCACCGACTCAATATCTTCAAGTGAGGTATGGCGCACGTCAGTTCCCTCTACCAGGTAAATGATGAGCTCGGCCACGTTCTTGGAATGGTCGCCGATGCGCTCAATAGCTTTCGCGATGAACAGCAGGTCCAGACTGGGCGAGATGGTGCGCGGGTCTTCCATCATGTAAGTGATGAGCTTTCGTACAAATCCGTCGAACTCTTCGTCGATCAGGTCGTCTTCTTTCAAGATCGACAAGGCCGCTCGCGTGTCGAGCCGCGCGAACGCATCCAGCGCCTTGTGCAGCAGGCCGGACGCGAGGTCGGCCGCCACGCGCAGGTCCATCGTAGGCAAGTTGCGCGGCGCGCCGGTCTCGATGATGGAGCGCACCATGCGGGCCATCTTGCTCGCCTCGTCGCCCATGCGCTCAAGGTTGGCCGTGGCTTTGGAGAACGCCATTAGCAGGCGCAGATCGCGTGCGGTGGGCTGGCGGCGCGCAATGATGGTGGACAGCTCGCGGTCGATGTCGACCTCCAGACTGTTGACGCGCGTCTCGAGCCGGGCAACAACCTCGACGGATTCCATGCTGAACTGCGATAGTGCATGGATGGCGTGTTCGATCTGCGATTCAACCAAGCCGCCGAGCTCCATGACGCGGGCCGATACGGTGCCCAGCTCGGCGTCGAACTGGGAAGAAAGATGTTTATCGTGCATATGCAAGCTCACGTTCAGCCGAAGCGGCCGGTGATGTAGTCCTCGGTTTCGCTGCGTTGGGGTTTGACGAAGAGCTGCTCCGTTTCCCCAAATTCGATCAGATCACCCAAGTACATGTAAGCGGTGTAGTCGCTGCAGCGGGCAGCCTGTTGCATGTTGTGCGTAACGATCACCACGGTGTAATCCTTCTTGAGCTCAGCAATCAATTCCTCCACCTTGGCGGTAGAAATGGGGTCCAGTGCCGAGCAGGGCTCGTCGAGCAACAGCACCTCGGGTTTGATGGCGATGCCGCGCGCAATGCACAGGCGCTGCTGCTGACCGCCCGAGAGGCTGGCGCCGCTCTGCTGGAGTTTGTCGCGCACCTCGGTCCAAAGAGCGGCCTTGCGCAGAGCCCATTCGACACGTTCGTCCATCTCAGGCGCACTGAGGCTGTCAAACAGCTTCACGCCAAAGGCGATGTTGTCGTAGATCGACATGGGGAACGGGGTGGGCTTTTGAAACACCATGCCAACCTTGGCTCGCAGCAAAGCGACGTCTTGCTTGCTGGTCAGCAGGTTTTCGCCGTCCAACATGATCTCGCCTTCAGCCCGCTGTTCAGGGTAGAGCTCGAACATGCGGTTGAACGTGCGCAGCAGTGTGGATTTGCCGCAGCCCGACGGGCCGATGAACGCAGTAACCTTGTTCTCAGGAATGTCAAGGTTGATGCTTTTGAGCGCGTGGAACTTGCCGTAATAGAAGTTCAGGTTACGCACCGTGATTTTGGG
>JBBSRE010000021.1:0-16562 GCA_038243365.1 Burkholderiales bacterium
ACCTGACGTGTCAGGCGTCTGAAAGCTGCGCCACCCGATGGAATTCATGACTCAGGAGCTTGCTACCGAGCCCAATACCTCGAAAGCGTTTGGTCTGATCGCGTGCTTGGCGGGCAGCGGACCGTCACGCCTTGGGTAAGTGACCGCGGGGAGCGACAATGCCCGGCAGATCACGCTAATCAGGACGAAAGATGCCGTCCGGTGAGCCATTGCAGAACCTTACAAAGGCCATACCATCAGCAATACCGGCATGCTGATGGCGACCACCAGCACTTCCAGCGGCAGGCCCAGGCGCCAATAATCTCCAAACCGAAAGCCCCCAGGGCCGAGGATCAAGGTGTTGTTTTGGTGCCCGATAGGTGTGAGAAATGCGCAGGATGCGCCAATGGCCACCGCCATCAGGAACGGGTCGGCGCTGGCCCCCAGAGCGGTGGCAGTGCCCAGTGCAATGGGACACATCACTGCTGCTGTAGCGGCGTTGTTCATGAGGTCTGACAAAAACATGGTGGTCACCAAAATCAGTCCCAGGCCGACTACAGGGCTGCCCTGCGCCATATGGTCGAGCATGAAGCGGGCCATCAAATTGGCCGTTCCTGAAGTTTCCATGGCCTCTGCCACAGGTAGCAGAGCAGCCAGCAGCACCACCACGGGCCAATCGATGGCTTGATAAACGGTGCGCGGCGAGACGGTGCGCAAGGCCATTGACGCCAGCACGCCCATGGCGAACGCGATCGCGGCTGGCAGCCAACCCAACGCCGCTGCTCCGACGGCCAACAACATGATGCTGCCCGCTTGCCAGGCCTTGCGTTGACTGGGAATGTGCAACTCGCGCTCTGCCAGTGGAACGCAGCCGTTGTCGGAAGCGAATTCAGCAATGGCCTCGAATGGCCCTTGCATCAGCAGCAAGTCACCAGCGTACAGGGGCATGGCGCGCAGGCGGGTGCGGGATCGCTGGCCTTGTCGCGAGACAGCGAGCAGATTCAAGCCGTAGCGGGAACGCAGTAGCAAGTCGCTGGCCGAGCGCCCCTCCAGTCCAGAGCCGGGGAGAACCGTCAGCTCAACCAGGCGAATGTCCGATGCGCTGCGCCGACTACTCTTTTCTTCAGTGGCTGGTGGCTGAGCCTCGGCCGGGCCGGTGTCAGGAGCGGGGACTTCAGCATCCTTCGCCGTCAAGGAATAGGCAGTAGGTGGCGCGACGCCGGGCGATGGACCAATCGCCTCTGCCTCTGATTCTGACTCGGCTGTGGCCTCGCCTTCGGGCGCTACATCCGGGCGCTGGGATTCTTCAAGCTTCAATCCCAGGTCCGAAAGGAGCTGGGGCAGCGATTCGGCATCGGCTTCGATCACCACGATATCGCCTGCCAACACCTTGCGCCACGAGCTGGGCGCAAGGACGCGCATCTCGTTGCGCACCAGTCCGACCACCTGGGCGCCAACCTTGTCCAGCGCGGCTTCGAGCGCATGCAGGGTCTGACCGACCGAGGCACTCCCTTCAGGCACGCGCACCTCCGTGAGATAGGCTCCAGTGTCGAACCCTTCCATTCCCGCCTGCTTGCGCTCGGGCACCAGACGCCAGCCAATGAGGGCAATGAATAGCACACCGGCCACCGCAACGCTTACGCCGACGGCGCTGAAGTCGAACATGCCAAAGCTACCCATTCCTTGCTGTTGGCGGAAGCCGGCGACGATGAGGTTGGGAGGCGTACCGATGAGCGTCGTCATGCCGCCCAGAATGGTGGCAAAGGCTAGCGGCATCAGCACCTGCCCCGGCGCTAGCCGTAGCCGCTCAGCCAGGCGCACTGCCACCGGCATCAGCAAAGCCATGGCCCCCACGTTGTTCATGAAGCCCGAAAGCAGGGCGCCGAGGCCGATGAGTGCAGCCAGGCTGACGACTGTCCCGCCGGTCGCCGGGAGCACATGTCGCGCCAGCAAATCCACTGCACCCGAAGTTTGCAGTCCCCGGCTGAGCACCAGTACACAGGCCACAGTAATCACCGCGGGGTGGCCGAACCCGGCGAAGGCGCTGCTGGCGGGCAGCAGGCCTGTCAGCACGCAGGCCAGCAAAGCACCCATGGCAACCATGTCATGCCGCCAGCGCCCCCACAAGAACATGCCAACGGTAGTGGCAAGAATGGCCAAAATTCCCCACTGTGCTGTGGTCATGTCAGCCGGCCCGTGGAGCGGGCATCGTCAGATTCTGAGAAACGGAGAACAGAAAACACATGGAGGCCTCGGACGGTATGCAAGATGGGTCGCTGCACCGGTGCAGGCGAACGCAAAAGTATTAGACATGAGGCTGGTGCGCGGGGACTGTCGAACCCCGGTCGTGTCACCGCTCTGCGCATGCTGCGGCGCTCGGGACGCGCTCCACGCCACTCGCTCGCCTAACATCGTCGAATGGATACGTCCCCGCCTTCCCTTTTTATCAACCTGCTGCAAAACTTTGCCATCTGGGCCCTGTCGTCGGTGCACATTGCGTTGGCGCTCGCAGTGACGCTGCATGCGTTGACCAAGAAGGAAGAGGTTCATACCGCGGCGGCCTGGATCGGCCTTGCTTGGCTGGCTCCCGTAGCGGGCCCGTTAGGTTATTGGCTGCTCGGTATCAATCGCATCGGCCGTACTGGCGTGGCGTTAGGACTACAAAAGGCATGGCAGAGCGAAGGCGATGCTTCGGAGGTCTTTGCCGTGCCGGAAGACGCGATCCGCGTCGAGCTCGCCGGCGTGGCCCGGGTCGGCCGACAAGTCACTGGCAAACCTCTGCTCGCGGGTAACAGCGTGGTGCCGCTGCCAGGGGGCGACACCGCGTACCCGGCGATGCTCGCAGCTATCACTTCGGCGCAGCAGTCCGTCACTCTGCTCACTTACATTTTTCATAATGACGCGGGCGGAGATGCGTTTGTGCGCGCTCTGGTGGCGGCACATCAGCGCGGTGTGCAGGTGCGTGTGCTTATAGATGCGGTGGGCTCACGCTACCGGCCGACTGGTGTACTTAAACGCCTTCGCTCGCATGGGGTCCCGTGCGCCGCATTTTTGCCGCCGGCAGTGACGCGCGTGCTTTCGCAAATCAACTTGCGCAATCACCGGAAGATCCTGGTCGTGGATGGGACGCTAGCGTTCACAGGTGGCATGAACATCAGCGCCAATCACTGGCTTTCGTTGAAGCCGGCAATCCCTGTGCACTGCCTGCATTTTGAAGTTCGGGGGCCCGTGGTGAGCGACATGCAGCGTGCGTTCGCCACAGACTGGTCATTCACGACCCGCGAGCACCTGCACGGCGCCCCGTGGTTCGGTATGCCAGCATCTAGTGGGTCGGTCATAGCGCGCGGGGTGAGCGACGGACCCGATGCCGATATGGATCACATGCGCCAGGTCATTCTGGGAGCTCTGGCTGCGGCCGCTACGAGGGTGCGCATCGTGACGCCATACTTTCTGCCGGATGAGGTGCTGCTTAGCACGCTGCGCACGACGGCACTGCGGGGAGTGGGGGTAGATATCGTGTTGCCAAGTCACAGCAACCTTCCGCTGCTGGACTGGGCCATGCGACCCCAGCTTGAAGATTTGCTCGCCGCCGGCTGCCGCGTCTACCTGACTCCTGCACCGTTTGACCACGCCAAGCTGTTGGTGGTGGACGATGGCTGGGCGTTGGTGGGCTCCACCAACTGGGATGCCCGCAGCCTGCGCCTGAACTTTGAGTACAACTTGGAATGCCACGACCGCGCACTGGTCGCGGCGCTGGATCCGCTTATCGATGCACGGATTGGGCGCGCCAAGTCGCTCGATGAAAAGGCATTGTCAAGCCAGCATGTGTTCACGCGGCTGCGAAACAGAGCCGTCTGGCTGCTATCTCCCTATCTTTGAGGGACCAGCCAAGAGCTTCACGTCGGGGTGGAGAGTACGAGCGGATAACGGTGCCTGAGCAACAAACTTCAGTCTTTTTGCAGCTGCGGCATTGCGTTGCCAGATTTTCCCAATGATTTCAGGCCGTACTTTTCTTGCACAGCATCATTGGTCCAACGCGGGAAGACGCAGCTGCGCCGCCTTGGCTACCGCGATGCAATCGCGAATGTGCTGCTCACCCAGAAAACGCAAGGTGGCGTATCCGAGAGCCGCCGATACGGCTTGGCCTGCAAGCGGGATGTATTTGCTGAGCTGACGCGTGGTCATTCTCATTCCCAGCCCGCGCGCGGCTTTCAGCGCCAGATCACGTGTCACAAATTTGCCAATCACGACGGAGCCCACCATCGCCACCGCCTTTTGCACTTGCTCCTGCTTGTGAGGGTCCAGCGCGTCCAGCTGTGCGGGTGTCAGGCCAAACTCGGCACTGATTTGCGGCAGCAGCCGGGAGAGAAGCGCTGCATCTACGGCCCAGTCCAGCCCTGGCACCGGCACAGCGCTGGCCACTGCTGCCACCACTGCACGCCGATTGAGCAACTTGCGTGCGCGCTCCGTCGCTGCCCGAACCGCAAGGTTCTCAGGATCTGTTGGTTCGGTGGGCGTGAAAAACCGCCGGTGTTTGAAGATGCTGGGCATGGAGCGATCATCGCTGGAATGGAATTCCCGTGGCAACGCAAGGTGGTCCCACCAGGAAAATTCTATGCCTGCGAGGCAGTTCCCGGGAAGCGGAGCCCTTGTCCATTCTCGCGCACCGATTGCGATGCCAGGCGATGCAACGGCACTTCAGGAAACTGGTTTATGACTGCCTGTACGTGTCGACCTACATGGTGGCGCACTGATGGCGGACATGGCTGGCAGCGCCTCACCGACACAGGCTTAGCACGTGTGCGCTAACGTGGTCGTATCAGTAACCGAATAGGCAACTGCACACGCGCGCACGCATCGCGCGCATCAAAAGGAACGCACCATGAAAATTTATTTCCGCACCCGGGCCTGGCTCATTCCCGTCGCCAGTGCCACCTTGATGGCGTTGTCGGGCGGGGTATCTGCACAGAGCTATGAAGCTTCTCTTGAGCGGGGAGCCCAGCCTGACACGACGGCTCAGCAGCGCTATCAGACGGCGATTCGGGAAGCAGGCGGCGGTCTGAAACTCGCATTGACAAATTGTCGTCAGCAAGGCGCGGAGCGAAGGGCGTGCGAGAGTGAAGCGCGCCAGAACTACAAGGCCGACATGGCATACGCGCGGCATTTGCGCACAGACCCGGATGCTCGACCCGCCCGCGTAAGGGGTGGTGAGATCCGCTCTACCGAAATCACGACGTTCCGGGAAATTCCCGCAAAACGTTGAGGCCAAGCGCGTTCACGCGCTTACTGGCTACCGAGAGAAGGCTGCGACATTGCCAGCCTCGCAGTCGCTTCGTCATCAAGCGCAACGCGCCGTGCGCCATTGAAGCGCTGTTTCCAATAGGCGGTCTGAAGGCTTTCCACCCGAACCTCCTCACCGGTGCGTGGTGAATGGATGAATCTGCCATCTCCAAGGTAAACGCCGACGTGGCTAAAAGCCCGGCGCATGGTGTTGAAGAAAACCAGATCACCCGGCTTCAAATCCTTTTTATCGATCACTTCCGTGCTGGCCGCCTGATCTTTGGCGCGGCGCGGCAACACCAGTCCAGCCGTCTTTTGGTAGATCGCGCGAACAAAGCCGCTGCAGTCGAAGCCGGTTTCTTCGCTGTTGCCACCACGTCGGTAACGCACGCCCAAGAATCCCATAGCAGTGCTCACGAGTGCAGAGGTGTTGTCGACCACATGAACCGCTTGGTCAGCCATCGCGCTGCGCACATGGTGCAACGCGCGCATCGTCAACGGATCGGCATCTTCAAGCACTGACTGGGGCACGCCAAGCGGCGCAGGCAAGTCCGCGCGGGGTTCCGCCATAACCTGTTGAGAAACAGTGGTGGCGCAGGCCGCGGCGATGACGAATGAGAATATCCAGCGTTGCATGGGCGCGGAGGGTAACACGCTCGTTCGAGCTCGTTCCCATGCCCGCAAGACATAAATGCGTTTTATCCAGCCGAGATGCCCCTGATTACGTGTAGGACAAACCTGACAACAAGACGACTTGAGTAAGCGTTTGCGCTGGCGGGCAGACGCAAGCCGCGACAATGTCCTTCTGAACAATTCGATAGCACCCTCACGAAAGACGCGCCATGCTGTTAGACGCTTCCGATTCCCAACTGGTTCTCGTGGATTACCAGACTCGGCTTATGCCTGTGATCCATGAGGGTGCGCGCACTTTGGCTCAAGGCGTGCTGCTGGCCCGGCTAGCGCAGCTGATGCAGGTGCCAGTATTTGGCACTGAGCAAAATCCTTCGCGGCTTGGAGCCAACGACGAACATGTGCGCTCGTTGTGCCAACGCACACTGACCAAGATGCATTTCAGTGCGATGCAGGAGGGTCTTGGAGAATGGCTACGTCCTCCCGCCAAACCCGTGTCAGGTAACGCGCGCAGCCTGCCACGTCACTTGCAGAAGTCCGCGGAAACTGCTCCGCAGCGCAACAGCATCGTGATTGCAGGCTGTGAGGCCCACGTCTGTTTGTTGCAGACAGCGCTGGAGCTGATGGACGACGACTTCGAAGTCTGGGTTGTCACGGATGCGTGTAGCTCCCGCACCGAGCGCAACCGCGACGCTGCGTACGATCGTCTGGCGGGGGCAGGGGCAGAGCTGGTGACCACCGAAATGGTCGCTTTTGAGTGGCTGCGCAGTTGTGAGCACGATGCATTCAAAGAAGCGCTGGCACTTATCAAATAGGCAAGGGTGCGACCGGCATGCCTGATCCAAGCACCTCGTTGACCGATCGCCAGAAATTTTCCCGGCTGGTGGAGTCCTTCAAGTCGCGCTGCCAGTGTGAGCACTGGCATGCGCGTGACCACATGCACGGCAGCATGGGTGCTTTTTGCTAGCGGGTTTGCCCACGCTTACCCACGAATGTCAGCCTGCAGCAAGTCCGTCATGAATAATTATGAATTCAAAATCAACGTGGTTGAAGCTTGCTAGGACTTGTGGTTCAACAGATAAGAGCTGAGGCTCTCTCTGCGCACCTGCCGACTTGAACCGTACAGCGCCGCTCAAAAAAGTTCTCCGACGACCACCCCGCCTGCAACGCCAAACCAAAGGAAATCCCATGACTCACTTTGCCGATTTCTACCGCCAATCGATTGAGCAGCGTGACGACTTCTGGGCGGTACAGGCTCGGCTTATCGACTGGGAACGCCCTCCGGAAGTGGTGTGCGACTACAGCCATCCGCCGTTTGCCCGCTGGTTCGTGGGAGGTACCACCAATCTGTGCCACAACGCGGTGGATCGGCATCTGGCCGAGAAAGCGGATCAAGCGGCGCTCATCGCCATTTCCACCGAGACCGACTCCGAGCGCAGCTACAGCTTTCGCGAGTTGCATGCAGAAGTGCAACGAATGTCCGCCGCGTTGATAGGCTTGGGAGTGAAGAAGGGCGATCGTGTCTTGATTTATATGCCCATGGTGGCCGAGGCCGCTTTTGCCATGTTGGCCTGTGCCCGCATTGGAGCGTTGCACTGCGTAGTCTTCGGCGGGTTTGCTTCTGGCTCTCTGGCGTCACGCATTGACGACGCCGAGCCCGTTCTGATCGTGAGCGCGGACGCAGGCTCCCGCGGAGGCAAGCCCGTGGCGTACAAACCGCTGCTCGACGAGGCGATTCGGCTGTCGCGCCACCAACCGGATGCAGTGCTTTTGGTAGACCGTGGTTTGGTACCCATGACGCTCGAAGCCGGTCGTGACCACCTCTGGAGCGATCTGCGCGAACAGCATATGGAGACGCAAGTGCCGTGTGAATGGCTGCCATCCACGCACCCCAGCTACACGCTCTACACCAGCGGCACCACCGGCAAACCCAAGGGTGTTCAGCGAGACACTGGGGGTTACGCCGTAGCGCTCGCCGCCAGCATGAAGCACATCTTTGATGCCAGGCCGGGCCAGACCTTCTTTGCCACCAGCGACATCGGTTGGGTGGTGGGCCACAGCTACATCATTTATGGCCCCCTGATTGCCGGCATGGCCACGATCATGTACGAGGGTCTGCCCACGCGTCCCGACGCCGGGGTGTGGTGGAGCATCGTGGAAAAATACCAGGTGACGCATATGTTCTCCGCGCCGACGGCAGTGCGCGTACTCAAGAAGCAGGACCCTTCGTGGCTCAAGAAATACGACGTGACTAGCCTCAAGGCGCTTTGGCTGGCGGGCGAACCACTCGACGAACCCACTGCGCAGTGGATCAGCGATGCCTTGCAGGTGCCCATCATCGACAACTATTGGCAGACTGAAACCGGCTGGCCGATCCTCACGCTGGCCAACGGGATCGAGCGACAACCGACACGGTTCGGCAGTCCCGGCAAGGCCATGTACGGCTACAACGTGAAGCTGATCGACGAGGCCACGGGCAACGAGCTCACCGAGCCTAACCAGAAAGGGGTGGTTGCCATTGAGGGGCCCCTGCCCCCCGGCTGCATGCAGACCGTGTGGCGAGATGACGATCGTTTTGTGAGCACCTACTGGAACACAATTCCTGGCCGGCAGATCTACAACACCTTCGACTGGGGTATTCGGGACGCCGACGGCTACTACTTCATTCTGGGCCGTACCGACGATGTGATCAACGTCGCCGGGCACCGTCTCGGCACGCGGGAAATCGAAGAGTCAATTTCCTCGCATCCCAACATTGCTGAAGTGGCCGTCGTCGGCGTTGCCGATAGCCTGAAAGGGCAGGTCGCCATGGCATTTGCGGTGCCGCGTGATGCTTCCGGGCTGGAGTCCGACGCCGCGCGTCTGAAACTGGAGGGCGAGGTCATGAAGCAGGTGGATGGCCAGCTGGGCGCAGTGGCGCGGCCTTCACGCGTTTTTTTCGTCACGGCGTTGCCCAAGACGCGCAGCGGCAAGTTGCTGCGACGCGCCCTACAGGCTGTGGCGGAGCGGCGTGATCCGGGTGACCTGACCACGATGGAAGACCCCGCTGCGCTTGAGCAGATTCGAGACATCGTGCAACGCTGAATGGCGATTGCCAGGGCCTCCCACCCGTATCACTGCGAGCTTTCATTCCATTTTTGATAGCTAGATGGGCTTGAACAGCAAGCGCCAGAGCAGTTTTTCACTGAGTTTTTCATAGACCCCGTTGCTCACCTTGCGACCGACACGACGCGGAGCCGCCACCTCCAGCAGGAATGAAGTGACCTAACTGCGCCAGGATTCAGGGGCCTGCCAACGTTGCACCCAATCCAAAAATGCGATGAGCGGCATCGGCCGGGCAATGACGTAGCCCTGCGCCAACGTGCAACCCATCTGCAGCAGCATGTCGCCCTGATCCTCGGTTTCCACGCCTTCAGCGATCACCTTGTAGCCGAAAGAGCGCGCCAGCCCAATGACGCCTTGCACAATCGCCAAGTCACCTGATTCTTCCAACATGCCGCGCACGAAGCTCTGGTCGATCTTGAGAATGTTGAGCGGCAGCCGGCGCAAATACGACAACGACGAATACCCGGTTCCAAAATCGTCGAGGGAGATGCTGAGCCCCAGAGCCCGCAGCTGGTGCAGGGTGTTGGCCACCGCTTCCAGCTGAAACAAGGCTGCGGTTTCAGTGATTTCCAGGTCAACCAGTCCCGCCGAGATGCCGTCCTCGCCGGCGTGGCTGGCGAGCTGTTCGCCCATCCATTGGGCAAAACCCGGTTGCTGCAGGTGCGGCGCGGCAATGTTCAGGCTTACCGGCAAAGCCATACCCGCCTGCTGAAGCTGGTCGATCAGCCGCAAGCCCGCACCCACCACCCAAGCCCCAAAGCCGGTTTCGGCCTCGGGCGCGTCGATCAGGGCGTGGAATTCTGCCGGGCTCACGACACCGCGCTCCGGGTGATTCCAACGCGCCAGTGCTTCAGCGCCGACGACCGTGCCCAGATGCATGTCCACCTTGGGTTGCAGATAGAGCTCGAACTGGCCCGCGTCCAACGCTGCTCGCAATTGGATCAAATGCGCGCGCACTTGCCGCGTTTCGCGGTCGTGCGCGGCGTCGAATTCATGGTAGCGGTTGCGGCCAGCCTGCTTTGCCTGGTACATGGCCTGGTCGGCGTGGCGCAGCAGGGTGTCGGCATCCGCGTCGTCTCGTGGAAACAACGTGTAGCCAATGCTGGCCGTCACCGACACAAGACTGCCATCAATCTGGTGGTCGGCAGCAATGCCGCGCATCACGCGGTCGAGCGCCCGCTGGGCGTCTTCCCGGGTTGCAAGGTCAGGCAGAAGAATCGCGAACTCGTCGCCGCCCAGGCGCGCCACGCAGTCTTCTGGCCTGAGCGACGCGACCAACCGCTCAGAAGTATTGCGCAGCAGCCGATCGCCACTGGCATGGCCAAAGCGATCATTGACCGGCTTGAACCCGTCAAGATCGAGATAAGCAACTCCCAGCAGCAGGCCGCTGGAGCGCGCGCGCACCATGGCTTCGCCAAGTCGCTCGGCCAGCAAGACGCGGTTGGGCAAATGCGTCAACGCGTCGTAATGGGCCAAGCGCTGCAGCGTCATTTCGTGGTGGCGCTGGTCGGTCACGTCGATGGCCACGCCTACGACGCGGGTGGGCTTGCCGTCGTCATCCCACGCCACGATCTTGCCCAGGTTGCGCAACCAGCGGTGGCCTTCCAAAGGCCCCGGAACAGTGGCGACCACGTCAAACGGCTTTTCGAGATCCTTCGCATGGCGCCGGTAGTCCGCCGCCATCGCTACGTAATCCGCTGGAGAGACGCATGCGTCCCACGCAACTGCAGCGCCAGGGTGTGTGCTGTCGCCGCGAAGCGCGTGCCAACGCGCATCTCCCGAAACCATGCCGGTGACCAGGTTGCTGTCCCAAAGTCCCAAAGAGGCAGCCTCGATGGTCAGGCTCAGCAAGGCCTCGCGCTCACGCACTGCCTCCTCGGCCCGTTTTTGTTCAGTGATGTCGTGCAGAGCGAACAACCAGCAGTCAATGTTGCGCACCACCATCTTCCGCATGACCTGCACTACAGTGCGCAGCTGACCATCGTGCTGTCGCAAGGTGGCTTCAACGGGGCGAAACTCACCGGCCTCCAAGGCATGGTGGAGAACGCGTTTGCGCTCTTCAGGCGTGTAGATGGCGAGCTCCACCACCGATTTGCCGAGTGCCTGTTCGCGCGACACACCGGTTAATGCTGACCATGCCGGATTCACGTCGATATATCCTGACGTATCGCAGCGCACGATGCCCATGGGATAGGGCAGCAGGTTGAACATGACCTGGAACCGCTCCTGCGACTCGCGCAGTGCCTGCTCTGCGCGATAGGCGCCGTCTATGTCCTGCATCACGCCGTGGATGGCGGTGGTGCGCCCGCCCTCGCGCACAGCCTCTCCTCGGGCGCGAATCCAACGTGCTTGCCCGGTATCGGCGCGCAGAATTTCCAGGTCCAGCATCCAGGGGACGCCGTCTCGCAGGCATTGGCGCATCGTCGTCCGCATGGTGTCGCGGCAGTGCGGCGCCACAAACTGGTCGATGTAATCCACTGGCGGTGGCACACCGGGACTCAGGCCGTGGATATCGCAGCCAGCCTCCGACCACTCCTGCAAGACGCCAGTGCTGTCGGCTCTCCATGCGCCCAGCGCGGCCATCTTGCCCGCTTGCGACAACAACGCATGGGCGGCCGACAGGCGGTCGTACACCGCTTTTTCACGCGTTGTGTCGTGGAAGACGAACACCAAACACGCATCGCCTCCCACCTCTACGGGGGAGGCAGACATCAGCCCTGACACCGGGCCTTTGCGGCTTTGCATGGTGCAGGCCATCTGCTCAGCGCGGCCGTCGCGCGCCATGACTTCAAGAACATGGTCCCGCTCAGCGGGGTGTGCCCAGACGCCTAGTTCCAGTGACGTGTGCCCGACGACATCGTCCCGTTCCGCTCCGAACAACGCGCAAAACGCCTGATTGACTTCGATGTAACAGCCATCGGCGATGCGGGTAATGCCGCAGGGGTCGGGTAGCGCGAGCGACATGACTCGGTAGGCGTCCTCTGCCGTGCTCGGCTGACGCCTCTCAGGCGCGTCTACGGCTGCGAGCGCTCCGGTCGGGGCACTTGAGAAGGGCGAGGGGCTAGGCACCATAAGCGCAGTTTAGGTCAACCGCACCGTCCAGTAACCGCCTGGAAAGTGCCGCGCATCTGCGTGTTTACACCTAAACGGGCGGCGCTGGAGGCGCTGTATGGCGGAGTGAGATCAGCCCGGTGGACAAAAGCGTACCGAGCACAATGATGGCGCCGCAAATCATCATCCACTGAGTCACGGTCTCGCCCAGCAGGGCTACGCCGTAGACCACTGCGAACACCGGCGCGAGGAAAGTCACCGCCAGCGCCCGGCTCGGACCGGCATGGGCGATGAGACGAAAGTACAGGATGTACGCAATGCCGGTGCACAGCACAGCGATAGCGACGATAGCGGCCCAGGCGCGCAAGCCCGGCATGCGCTCCGGCCACAGCCAGACAGTGGGAATCGCAAGAAACAGGGCCGCTCCAAGCTGGCTGCCGGTCGCTGTGACGAGCGGAGGCACCCCCATCAAATAGCGGCGTGCATAACTGGCTGCGAGCGCATAGCAGATGGTGGCACCCAGACAGGCAGCGATCGCCCACGGAGCCAGACCAGATCTGGCCCCGGCGCCGCCCGGTGCACGCCATGCCAGCAAGGCAACACCCAGAAATCCCAGTGCCAGGCCGAGCGAGCGCATGCGGCCGATGCGCTCGTGCAACCAGGCCCAGGCCACGATGGCACCAAACAGGGGCACCGTCGCGTTCAGGATCGAGGCCAGCCCGGTGGTGATGTGCATTACGGCCCAGGCGTAGAGCGCAAACGGGATCGCGGAGTTGAACAGCCCGGCCAGCAGAACCTTGCGCCAATGCTGGCGAAGCGCAGGCCATTGACCGCGCTGCAGCAGGATAGGGAACAGAAAAAGCGTGGCCAGCGCAACCCGCAGGCCCGCTGTCGGCAGCGCACCGAACTCCGCCGCGCCCAGACGCATGAACATGAAAGAAGCGCCCCATAGCGCGGACAGCAGGAAGAACTCGCCTACCCATTTCGGCGCGTTGTCGGCCTGAGTCAGCGCTGCCGGAATAGCACTCACGCTGGCTGCCCTGAAAAGTCAACTTGAAGCGCAGAAAGCACCGCTTGCGTGGAGTCAAGAGTGCCGGGAAAGGCGTGGCCAGCCTCCATCTCCAGCAATGCGCGCTTGCGCTCCAATCCGCCGGCGTATCCGGTGAGTGCTCCGCCAGCACCCAGTACGCGGTGGCAGGGCACAACCAGCGACAAGGGGTTGCGTCCTACCGCCGCGCCCACCGCACGCACCGCAGAGGGACTGCCCACCATCCTCGCCAGGTCGCCATAGCTGCAAGTGCGGCCCCAATCGAGGTCGAGCAATGCGCGCCAGACGTTTTGCTGGAACTGCGTGCCGCATGAAATATCCAGCGGCAGATCGAAACTGTGGCGCTCGGCGGCCAGCCAAGTGGCTAGTTGCTCAGCGGCATGGTGCAAAACAGCGTGATCGTCCGCCATGGGCCACGCCGAAGATCCGTCCAGCGACGCAGGCGCGTGGCGTTGACCTTCAAACCACAGCCCACACAGGCCGTGGGCCGAGGCGGCCAAACGGACTGGGCCTAAAGGAGTGTTAACGCGTTTTTGAACGGTGTCAGGAGAGTAGGGCATGGTGAAGCGGGTTTCGGGTTTGTGTAAGCCACGCCAAGGTGCTGGAGGGCGAAATTATGAACGAAATTGCCTTCTAGCGCTTGTCAGTATTACGCGACAAGCTATTTATTTCATAGCAATTCACGGCGGCGCCTTGATGCCGTGTTGAGCCTGCGTGGGCGCCGCGCGGCTTCCCTGCGCCCAAGCACGTACCACCGCATAACTGCGCCAGGGCTGCCACGCGGCGGAGGCGTCCAGCGCCGCACGGGCGGGTCGAGGCTGCTGGCGAACTCCCAAAGCAGCCTGCAACGCCACGTCGCCCGAAGGAAACGCGTCCGGCCAGCGCAGCACACGCATGGCGATGTACTGCGCCGTCCAGTCGCCGATGCCGGGAAGCGCGCACAGCTGCTCCGTCGTGCGGGCCACATCGGCGCCTGCGTTCAGTTGCAATTGGCCCGAGAGCACTGCGCGTGCCAGCGCCGTGATGGCCGCTTGGCGCTGCCGCACGATGCCAAGGCGACCCAGCTCATCGGGCGATACCGCCGCTAAACATATGGCGGTCGGAAACAAGCGGTTCAGCGCGGGCCACGGCGTCGCGACAGGCTCGCCAAAGCGCGCCACCAGCCGGGACGCCAAGGTGCGCGCCGCCGCCACGCTGATCTGCTGGCCCAGCACGGCCCGCACTGCCGTCTCGAAGCCGTCCCAGGCGCCCGGCACGCGCAGCCCGTCGCCCTTGGGAAAGTCGGCATGCAGTACGGCGTTGATGGCATGCGGGTCGGCGTCAAGGTCTAGCACATCGCGCACGCGGCGCATCACAAGGGCCAGATGCGGCGCCAGCGAGTCAGACGCTTGCAATTGCACTTCAGAGCGTGACGGGTGGAACGCCAGCGCAATCCAGCCGCAGGCGATGGACTGGGCAGCGGTGTTCTCCGAAACACCGTCGCTGCGGCCGGGCACGCCCACGCAGACGGTGCGCCGGTATACCGCTTGCGCGCCCGACGTGTCCAACATCTCTACGCCCGCCACGCTGCGGCTACCGAAAAAGTTCAGCAATGCGTCCGCATCGAGTGGCGGGCGATAGGCCAGTCGCAACGCCACGGCACTGCCGTCAGCACGGCTGGCGCGGTCCAAGGGCCGCACACGGCGCAGGGCGGTTGGGCTGAGGCGGTAGTGGCGCGAGAAGGCTGCATTAAAGCGCCGCACGCTGCCAAAACCGCTGGCCAGCGCCACGTCGGTTGCGCTCATCGCCGTGTCGGTGAGCAAGTGTTTGGCGGTGAGCAGACGCTGCGTTTGCAGATACTGCAGCGGCGTGATGCCAAGGCGCGATTCAAAGATGCGGCGCAGATGGCGATCGCTCACCCCAAGGCGTGCCGCCACTTGCGCGATCGGCGCAATACAAGCTTGGGGCGCCATAGGTGACGAGGCTGGTGCACCCGCACGGTCGCTCGTCAGCAGGCGAAGTGCCTCTGACAGCAGAAGGCTGGTGGCGTCCTGCGACGACCACAGCAGCCGGCCCGGCGCCACTTCGGGGCGGCACCGCAAACAGGGACGAAACCCCGCTTGCTCCGCCTGGGCAGCCAGGTCAAAAAACCGGCAGTTTTCCCTGCGCGGCGTGCGCACCGCACAGACTGGCCGACAGTACACCCCGGTGGAGGACACGCCTGTGAAGAACTGCCCGTCGAACCGCGCATCGCGAGCGCACAGCGCCAGGTAGCGCGCGTCGTGTTGCTGGTTTTCTGACAATGCTGGTGGCGCAGTCGGCGCGCGCGGCGCGTACTGTGCATCTGGGGCAGGGCGGGTCATGGCGAAATCATAGGACGGCGACGTGCCGTCCGCTGGCCGTTTTCGGACCTGTGGCTGGGCCAGTCGACCTGCCGCGATGTGCGTGCCTTCCGAAGAAATGACGTGGGCGACCTGACACGGGGATGACCCGCACACACCTTCCTACAATCAATGCCGGCCATCAGCGCCCTCCGGGATCTGCTCCCGTCATCTCCCTTCGCACCTTCACAAGGAACGCCGTGCCCGATCCCCGCGCCTCCCAGCTCTCGCCCGCCATTTTCAAGGCCTACGACATTCGCGGCGTGGTGCCCACCACGGTGAACGACGGGGTAGCGCGTGCACTGGGTCGCGCTTTTGGCACGGCGGCTGTGCAGGCCGGTGAGCGCACGGTGGTGGTGGGGCGCGATGGGAGGCTTTCTGGAGCGAAGCTGTCGACTGCGCTGATGCTCGGCCTGGCGGAGACGGGCCTGGATGTCATCGACATCGGCATGTGCACCACGCCCATGCTGTATTTCGCCGCGAACACGCTGTGCCAAAGCGGCATCCAGATCACCGGCAGCCACAACCCCAAGGATTACAACGGCTTCAAGATGGTGCTGGCGGGCCGCGCCATTTTTGGAGACGAGATCCAGCAGTTGCGTCGCACCATTGAAGAGCGTAGCTGGGCTCCCGCGGCAGGAGGCAGCCTGAGCCAGGCGAATGTGCTGGCGGCTTACCGCACGCGCATCCTGTCCGATGTGAAACTGGCCCGGCCCATGAAGATCGTGATCGACAGCGGCAACGGCATTGCGGGTGCCACGGCGCCGGACATCTTTCGCGCGCTCGGCTGCGAAGTGACCGAACTTTTCTCCGAGGTGGATGGCAACTTCCCCAACCACCACCCAGACCCAAGCAAGCCCGAGAACCTGCGCGACTTGATTGCAGCGCTGCAGGCGGGCGATGCCGAGCTGGGCTTGGCCTTTGATGGCGACGGCGACCGCCTGGGCATCGTCACCCGCAGTGGCGCCAACATCTACCCCGACCGCCAAATGATGCTCTTCGCGCGAGACGTACTCTCGCGCGTACCAGGAGCGAACATATTGTTCGACGTGAAGTGCACCCAGCGCCTGGCGCCCGCCATCGAAGCGGCGGGCGGTGTTCCCGTGATG
>JBBSRE010000022.1:0-16318 GCA_038243365.1 Burkholderiales bacterium
AAGGTCAAGATTCAGATTGATCAGCGCTACCCGCTGCGCGAGGTGCAGCAGGCGCACCGGGATCTGGAGGCGCGCAAGACGACAGGCTGTACCGTCCTCACGCTGGACTGAACGGGCCTGTGAACCTCAAAGCGGGTAGGGCGGTAGGCCACGGCGCACTCGGACGCGCTCGCAAGCTTCTGACCCTGCCGTGAATTCCCGGCACGGCGAGGGCCGCCATTCATAAATTCCGCATTGCGCGGCGATGCCGACCTTGCCCACCAGCGCCGCACAGCGCGGCTCGCGGTGATCCGTGCCCCGCATCCGGCTGATGCCGGCGACGACATCCACCACTAAACCGGCAGGCACGATGCCCCCATGGTCGTCACGTTCTTGCGTGGCGAAGTCGACCCGGAAGCCAGTGCAGCAAGCGCCGCATGAGAGGCAGGGATGGGGGGTGGTGGGCAGGGGGGACAACGAGGCTGAAGACGGTGTTCTGCCGGCTTGTGGTGGGTTATGCGATTCGCTCGACTGCAAGGAACTCTATGAGTGACATCTGCACGTGCATTCGATTTTGGTTTCGGCGTGCGGCCTTTGGCCGGTTCACATCCGCTGCGCGGATATGAGCCTGCACCGAAACAGGATGCTCACGCTGGCGCGTCAACGGCTTGCATTTCATGCAACCCTTCTGAGCAAAAGGAACTCTATGAGGGCCTTCTGCACGTGCATTCGATTTTGGCTGCGGCACGCGGACTGCGTCCGCTTCACATCCGCTGTGCGGATATGAGCCTGCGCCGAAACAGACTGCTGGCGCTGTTGCGCCACCGGCTTGCATGTCATGCAACCCGGCCGAGCAAAAGGAACTCGATGAGTGCCTTTTGCACGTGCATCCTGTTTTCAGCCTCGTCCCAGACGACGGATTGGGGGCCGTCGATCACGTCGGCTTCGACTTCTTCGCCGCGGTGGGCGGGGAGGCAGTGCATGAAGAGGGCGTCGGGCTTGGCGGCGGCCATCATCTCGGCGTCTACGCACCAGTCGGCGAAGGCCTTCTTGCGCGCTTCGTTCTCCGCCTCGTAGCCCATGCTGGTCCAGACGTCGGTGGTCACCAAGTCCGCATCCTTGCATGCCTCCAACGGATTGCTAAAAAATTGATAGCTACCAGCGCTTGCTCCACCTGCCCCAACGGCTGTTTTCTGGTCAATTTCATAGCCGCGCGGCGTGCTGACATGAACCTTGAAGTCCAGCAGTTCAGCTGCCTGCAGCCAGGTATTGGCCATGTTGTTGCCGTCGCCCACCCAGGCCACCGTCTTGCCCGCGATGCTTCCGCGGTGCTCGATGAAGGTGAAGATATCGGCCAGGATCTGGCAGGGATGGAATTCGTTGGTCAGGCCGTTGATGACCGGCACGCGCGAGTGCGCAGCAAAGGTTTCAATCTTGGTCTGCTCGTAGGTGCGAATCATCACCAGGTCGACCATGCGGCTGATCACCCGTGCGCTGTCTTCGATGGGCTCGGCGCGGCCGAGCTGGCTGTCGCCGGTGGTGAGGTGCACCACGCTGCCGCCCAGCTGGTACATGCCGGCCTCAAAGCTCACACGGGTGCGGGTGCTGGCCTTCTCGAAAATCATGGCCAGCGTGCGGTCCACCAAAGGGTGGTGTTTTTCGTAGGCCTTGAATTTTTTCTTGATGACGGTCGCGCGCTCGAAGAGGTAGGCGTATTCGTCGGCGGAGAAGTCGCTGAATTGCAGGTAGTGCTTCATGGATTCCTTGTATGAACTCAAGCGCGTAGCGGAGCGCTTATTCGGCCAGAAATGCAGCCACCAGCAGCCCCAGGCGCGTGGCGATTTCATCGGCCTCGGCGGGGCTGAGGATGAGCGCGGGCACGATGCGGATCACGCTGTCTGCGGTAACGCTGATCAGCAAACCGGCGTCGGCCGCACGCCCCACCAGTGCGCCGCAGGGCTTGGCGAGTTCCACGCCGATCATCAGGCCCTGGCCCCGAATCTCTTTGACCCCCGTCAGGTGGCCCATGCTCTTTTGCAGCGCCTGTATCAGGTGCGTTCCCACGCCCGCAGCGTTCTGCAGCAGACCGTCTTCCTCGATGATGCGAATCGTCTCAATACCGGCGCGCATGGCCAGGGGATTGCCGCCAAACGTGGTGCCATGGTTGCCGGGTTGCAGCACTTCGGATGCCTTGGGCCCCGTGACCACTGCGCCTATCGGTACGCCCGATCCCAGGCCCTTGGCGAGCGGCATCACGTCGGGGACGATGCCCGCCCATTGGTGCGCGAACCATTTGCCAGTGCGGCCCATGCCGCACTGCACTTCGTCGATCATCATCAACCACTGGCGTTCGTCGCACAGCTGGCGCAGCTCACGCAGGTAGTCAACGCGCATCGGGTTGACGCCGCCTTCGCCCTGAATGGTCTCGAAGAACACGGCCACCACGTCGTTGTTGCCTTCGGTTGCCGCCTTGATGGCCGCGATGTCGTTCACCGGAACGCGGATGAAGCCTTCCACCAGCGGCCCGAAGCCGGAATGAATCTTGGGGTTGCCGGTCGCCGACATGGTGGCGATCGAGCGGCCATGAAATGCCTTTTCGTAGACCACGATCTGCGGCTTGGCGATGCCGCGGTCAACACCGTATTTGCGCGCGATCTTGAGGGCAGCCTCGTTTGCTTCGAGCCCCGAATTGCAGAAGAACACGCGGCTCATGCCCGAGAGTTCCACCAGCTTGGCGGCCAACTGCTCTTGGCCCGGTATGTGGTAATAGTTGGACGTGTGGATCAGCTTGGTCAGCTGATCTTGCAGCGCTGGCACCAGCTGTGGGTGGTTGTGGCCCAGCGTGTTGACGGCGATGCCTGCCAGAGCATCCAGGTATTCCTTTCCGTTGATGTCCCAGACACGGCAGCCCTGGCCGTGATCCAGGGCGATGGGCACCCGGCCATACGTGTTCATGACGTGGGGCGATGCGGCGGCAATGGTTTCGCTCATTTTTCGAAGTACTCCAGGCGGACGCGGCGCAGGGCCGCAGCAAAAAATCGATCACCAATTCTAGGCGGCAGCCCTGGATCCACTCGTGATGCTTTCGCATGACAGTGATGCCTGGCAGGCTCGCCGGCAGTGCCTATCGACGCCCAAGGGCTCCGGTGGCAGCATGCAGTCTTATGCAAGAGATAGAATTCCTGCTGCACTGCAGCACCTGCCGCTGCCCCGCTTTCCCTGCCCCCTCCGATGTCTGAACCCAGCTCCCAAGAAGTTTTTATCCAGGGCATCACGGCCTCCGGCAAAACGTTCCGCCCGAGCGACTGGGCCGAGCGGCTGGCGGGTGTCATGAGCAGTTTTCGCCCGGGCGGAGCGCGGCCGGGAAGCCACCTGCAGTATTCGCCGTGGTGTGTGCCCACGGTGGTTGGCGGCGTGAAGTGCGTGGTCGTCAATCGCGCTCTGCAAGGGCACGAACCTATGGCTTGGGACTTTGTCATGCACTTTGCGCGCGACAACGATTTGCAGGTGCTTGAGGCCTGTTTGCTGCCTGATCCACAGGTGCCGCCACCATCGCCCCTTCGCCCCTTCGCTGAGAATTAGACCCGGCGTCTCCGCTTGCCACGTTCCTGCAGCCGCCTGCAGTCATGGCTCAAGCGGTGACCAATGCGCAAAATCGTGGTTTTGGACCCTGGCACGCTCCAAAGGGAGCGCCCACAAAAAAGCCGTCTTGCGACGGCTTTTTTGCTTCACTTGCAGCGCACCCGTTTCAAACGGCGGGTGGCAAAGCCACCCGTGCTGTGTGCCTGAGGGAGGTCAGGCGGCCTGGGTTTCCGACAGCGCCAGGGCTTTCACCTTGGACGACAGACGGCTCTTGTCGCGAGCGGCCTTGTTCTTGTGGAAGATGCCCTTGTCGGCAATGGTGTCGACCACGGCCTGCATCTTGCCAAACAGTTCGGTGGCCTTGGTTTTGTCACCGGCGAGAACGGCTTTTTCGACGTTCTTGACAGCGGTGCGGTATTTGGAACGCAGCGAGGTGTTGGCTGCATTGAGTTTGGCGCCTTGACGAACGCGCTTGCGGCCCGACGCGAGGCGCGGGTTCTTTTTCTTGGGCTTGACGGATGCCATATATTTTGTTTCCTAGTGGTCTGAGGATGATGCCAGTGAAGCCCGCCATTATAGCCCGGAGCCATTGCAGCTGACGGCCTGGAGTCGCGCAGGGAATACACTCTCGGCCCGTGTCACTGCTCAAAGCCGCTTCCACCGTTTCGCTGCTCACACTGGCCTCGCGCGTCACCGGTCTGGCACGTGATCTGCTCATGGCGTCCATTTTCGGCGCCAACGCGCTGACCGACGCGTTCAACGTCGCGTTTCGCATTCCCAACCTGTTCAGGCGCCTGTTCGCTGAAGGCGCTTTCAGCCAGGCGTTTGTCCCGGTGCTGGCGACCACGCGTGCGCAACAGGGCGACGAGGTCACCCAAGGGCTTATCGCCAGCGTCGCCACTGCATTGTTCTGGTCACTGATTGCTACCTGCATCCTGGGAGTGCTGGGCGCGCCGCTCCTGGTGTGGGCGCTGGCCAGCGGACTTCGGCAAAGTGCCGAGGGGTACCACGCAGCGGTGGTCATGACGCGCTGGATGTTCCCCTACATCGGTTTCATGTCGATGGTCGCGCTTTCCGCAGGCATTCTGAATACCTGGAAGCACTTTGCAGTGCCCGCTGCGTCCCCGGTGATGCTCAATCTCTGCATGATCGGCGCCGCTTGGTGGGGCGCGCCGCTCTTGGGGCGCTGGGGCATTGAGCCCATTTACGCCATGGCAGGCGGCGTGATGCTGGGCGGTGTGCTCCAGTTGGCCATACAGGTACCGGTGCTCCGGCGTCTGTCGCTGCTGCCGCGCATCGGTTTGAACGCGGCCGCAGTACGCGAAGCCTGGCGTGATCCAGGTGTGCGACAGGTTCTCAAGCTGATGGCACCCATCCTGCTGGGAGTCGGCGTGGCGCAAATCTCCTTGCTTATCAACACCCAGATCGCCTCTTACCTCGCGCCTGGCAGCGTGACCTGGCTGTTCTACGCCGACCGCTTGATGGAATTTCCCACGGCGCTGCTGGGAGTGGCTTTAGGGGTCGTGCTGACCCCGCAGCTGACGGCTGCCCGCGCCGCCGGGGATGCCCAGCAGTACTCCGGCATGCTCGATTGGGGCCTGCGAATCGTCGTGTTGCTGGCCGTGCCCAGCGCGGTGGCGCTGCTGACCTTCGCCACGCCTCTGGTGGCCACCTTGTTTCACCACGGCAAGCTGGTGGCTGACGACGTAGCGCAAATCTCGATGGCGCTCTCTGGCTACGGAGTGGGGTTGCTCGGGCTGGTGGCCATCAAGGTGCTGGCGCCGGGCTATTACGCCAGTCAGGACGTCCGTACGCCGGTGAAGATTGGAGTGTCCGTTCTGGTGATCACGCAGCTGCTCAACATCGTGCTGGTGCCGCGTATGGCGCACGCCGGGCTGGCGCTCTCCATCGGGCTTGGCGCGCTGGTCAACGCGCTGTGGCTGCTGGCAGGGCTGCTGCGCCGAGGCAGTTTTGTGCCGCGGCCGGGCTGGGGCCTCTTCGCTGCGCAAGTGCTGGCAGCCAGCCTGCTGCTGGGGGCCATGCTGTCTTGGGCCAGCAGCCGTACGGATTGGATAGCGCTAGGCAGTAGCTCGGCGACGCGCGCGGCGTTGCTGGCCGCGTGGATGCTTGCGGCGGCGGTGCTTTACTTTGGCCTGCTGCGCGTATCCGGGCTTAGGGTGGGCGCGCTGGTGCGGCGCTGACCTACGCCCCGCCCCTGAGGGAGCGCGCTACCATTTCTCCATGCCGCTGAGCCTCGCACCTCCCACGCCGCTCGATTATTTCGCGTCACTGGTTCAGAGCGACTCCCAGTTTCCGCTGGTGGAGGCCGCTGTCAGCTTGGCCATGGACGAATACCCTGCGCTCGATGTGCAGGGTTTTTTAGGCGACATGGATCTATTGGCTGCCCGCCTGTCGCGCATGGTCGCGACGGATGCGCCGGCGCTGGATCGGTTGCGTGCACTCAATCAGTTTTTCTTTCAGGATCTCAACTTCGCCGGCAACGTCAACGACTATTACGATGCCGAGAACAGCTATCTCAATAGCGTGCTGCGCACTAGGCGTGGCATTCCCATCAGCCTGGGGGTGCTGTGGTTAGAACTGGCGCAGCACTTGGGGCTGGATGTGCGCGGTGTGGCGTTTCCTGGGCATTTCATGGTGAAGGTGTTGTTGCCGCGCGGGCAAGTGCTGATGGACCCTTTCACCGGCGAGTCGCTCTCGCGCGAGGAGCTGCTGGAGCGACTCTCGCCGTTCCAACCTGACGGCAGCACTGAACCGAGCGACATTCCCTTAGGCCTGTACTTGCAGGCCGCGCAGCCCCGCGAGATCATCGCGCGCATGCTGCGCAATCTCAAGGAAGTGCATCAGGCCAACGCAGATTGGCCGCGCCTCCTGGCGGTGCAGGAGCGCCTTGTGCGCCTGCTGCCTGCTGCTTGGGACGAAGTACGTGACCGGGGCTTGGTACATGCTGAATGCGGTCATGCCGCATTGGCAGTGGCTGACCTGGAAACCTACCTCGCCCACACGCGCGGTGACGACAACACCGAACTCCTGGCCGAACGGCTGCAAGCACTGCGGCGCACAGCAGAAGATTGACAGTCGACACGCTGGCGTGCCGAGACTAGCCGGCGAAAACGTATTTGCAGGCTTTTGCCTGGATACCTGACTGCTGACCATCACGCGCAAAGCCTGCATCCCACTCCGCAGCCAACACCGGTCTTTCTCGCCCGTCCTGTCGTGGCGAAGTCCCCTGGAGCTCCATGGCCCGTCGCATCAAAGTTCCCACACTGGCGTCCCTCGCCCGTTCTTATCAGCGCAATATGCGCACGCTGTCACGCAGCCTCAAATTCGCTGGCGTCGCTCCGCCCAAAGCAGCGAAACCGGCGAAGCCCGCCCAACGGCGGGCTCGCGCCGCCAGTCCGGCCCAGCCGGTGCGAGTGGCGTCGCTCGCAGCGACGGCACCCGCTGCTCCACGCGCTCGCACCGCACGGGTGGACCGCAAGCCGGCCCGCCCAGCACCCGCCGCTGCTTTGGGGCAGTGGCTGAGCGGCATTGCGCCCGGCCCGGCCGGTGCGCGGCGCTACCACTTGTTTGTGCCACCCGGCGTCAGCGCCAAAAGCCGCACCCGCCTGCCGCTCTTGGTGATGCTGCATGGCTGCGGGCAAACGGGGCACGGCATTGCTGCCAGCACGCGCATGAACGAGCGCGCAGTGCGCGAGCGTTTTCTGGTGCTCTACCCCGAGCAGGAGCGCGTCGCCAACGCCCAGGGCTGTTGGCGCTGGTTCGACCTGCAGCGTGGACGGGCCGACGCCGAGGCAGCCACGCTGCTCGCGGCCATTGACCAAGTGCAAGAGCGCTACCCCGTGCACCCGGACCGCATTGCGCTGGCCGGCCTCTCCGCCGGCGCCACCATGGCAGCTTGGATGGCTTTGAAAACACCCGGGCGCTTCTGTGCGCTGGCGATGCACTCAGGTGCTGCCCCTGGCAGTGCCGAATCTGCCCGCAGCGCCTTGTCTGCCATGCGCGGCGATAGGGCCCCGCAGGCACCGGTGCCCTGCACATCCGCTGCAGGACTATCGCCCGAGGTCCTTGCAGAAACCAAGCTCTCAGGTCATGCGATGCCGGCTCTGCCGCCGCTCTTGATCCTGCACGGCGATGCCGATCACGTGGTGTCGCCGCGCAATGCCGAGCTGACTGCCCGGTGGTGGGCCGACGCATTGGGTGCCCGCGCCACCGCGACGCGCACCCAGCAGCGCGGCGCGCGGCACGCCATGCGGGTGACCGAATATCGCGCGCGGGGCAAAGTACAGGTGGCGCTGCGCCAAGTGGCGGGTTTGAGCCACGCGTGGAGCGGCGGCGCAGCGAACCAGGCCTACAGCGACCCGGTGGGGCCGGATGCGACGGCACTGATTTGGGCGTTTGTGGCCCGGCAATTTCAGCAAAGGCAACCCGCCACGTCCAAAAATCCGAGTCAAATAGCCAGTTAAGGCAAGTCAGCCGGGCGCTGATAGCTATTAAAATTATAGCTAATGAACCGTGCTCGGCGTTCCCGGCCGCCCAGCTTTGTGCCAAGCGCGGCGCAGCTGCGTATCTGACGCGAAGCCCGCTTGTTCAGCGGCCTGTGTCACGTTGCGGCCCGCGTGCAGCAGCGCCTCTGCGCGAGCCAGGCGAATGCTGCGCAGCCAGGACAACGGTGCGATGCCCGCGTGCGCCATAAACAAGCGCGTGAGGTGGCGGGGCGACGTATGCACCACAGCCGCCATGGTGGGCAAATTCCAATCGTGGTGCGGGCTTTGCGATACGGCGTCTTGCACCCGGTGCACGCCAGGATGCAGGTGGTTGCGGTGGTTGAGAAAGGGCGAAGTTTGCGGGTCGTCCGGCCCGCGCCGCATGGACATCACCAGCGTCTGCGCCACCTGAGCAGCGATGGACGGGTCGCAAGTTTGCGCGATGCGCTGGAGCATGAGGTCAATGCCGGTGGTCACGCCGGCGCTGCTGTGCAGAGGGCCGTCCACCACATAGATCCGATTGGCCACCACATCGCAACGCGGCTCGATGACCGTGAGCTCATCAAGGTGCTGGTGATGCGTGGTGGCGCGCCGGCCCGCCAGCAACCCGGCGTGGGCAGCCAGTACGGCACCCGCGCAGATGGTGATCAGCTCCAGTTGGCCTGCCTTGAGGCGCAAGCCGCGCAGCCAGTGCAGCAGGGTGCGGGCTTCGTCGCTGCCTACGTCAATCGCGCCGCCCGGCTGGCCGACGATCACCACCCAGACGGGTTGCCCGTCCATCGCTTGCGGCAATGAACTCAGGCCGCTCAGTTGCACCCCCACCGAGCTGCGCATGGTGGGTGCCGGCCCGGCAAACTCAATGCCAAAGCGCTCTCGCTGGCCGCGTCCCACCAGGCACTGATTGGCCATGCGCAAGGCTTCAGCAGGCCCTGCCCAATCCAGCACCAGGCTGTCCGGCAGCAGCGCAAAGACGACGCGGATGGGTGTCGGGCTCATGGGCCGGTAAAAGTTTCAGGCGGCGGCGCGTTCCAGCGCTTGGTCCACGCTGCAAATGTGAGCGAAGCGCCCGGCCAGCACGGTGGCAGTGCGCAGCTTGATGTCGCGCGCGCTGAGCGTGCTGCCATCGGGCTGCTGCATGTCCCAGGTGAGCGTGGCGTCGGGCACGTAATCCACCTGCCAGCCCAGGTCAGACGCATGGCGAGTGGTGGTTTCGCAGCATTGCTCGGTGCGGATGCCACTGACGATCAACCGGCCGATGCCTTGCTGAGTCAGCCACACGTCCAGCCCAGTACCCACCAGCGCACTGTGGCGCGATTTGCTGAAGCTGGCTGCAGCATCAAATGGGGCGAGACCGTCAATCGCCCGCACCAGGCCGGATGCCAGCGCAAAGGGGTTGTCTTCGGTGTCCGGCCCGTCGCTGTGCAGCACGCGCACGATTGGCACTCCGCGTTGGGTGCAGCCCTCGATCAAGGCGTTTTGTGCGGCCAGCCAAGCGGGCATGTCGGCTTCGGTGAAATAAGGGCGGTGTCGGAAGGACTGCTGTGCATCGATCACTAAAAGACAAATTTTCATGAAGTGGGCTCCCGAACTGAATCATTGAGGAGTCGTTATTCTGATTGCGCAGGGTGCTGTGCGCTGTCTTGGATTGCGACCAAAACCGATCAATTCAGGACGAAATAACGACTTCAAATGATCGAACGCTACACCAGCCGCGCAGCCGCCAGCTCCTTCTTGAGGTAGGCATAAAACAGCGGCGCTGCCACCAGACCTGCAGGCCCGAAGACAGCCTCAGCGACGAACATCACACACAACAGTTCCCACACGGCCATGTGGGTGCGCTGCCCCACCACCCTGGCGTTGATGACGTATTCGGCCTTGTGGATCAGCACCAGAAAGGCCAGGCACGCAGCCGCTGCCTGCGGTGACACCGAGAGCGCGACGATGGTGATCACAGCATTGCACAGCAGGTTGCCCACAATAGGCACCAACCCGGCCACGAAAGTGAGCGTAATGAGTGCTGCGGTGTAAGGCAGGCGTTCAGTCCACATCGGTAAAAGAACGGTAAGAAAGACGCCAGTCAGTAAGGTGTTGAACAGGGCGATCCAGAACTGCGCCGCCACGATCTGGCGGAACGTTTCGCCAAACAACCGCAGCCGCTGCACCAGCGCATCGGACAGCGGGCCGCTGCGGAGCGATACCGCACGCACGGCGGCCAGCGCGCCAATCAGCAAGCCTACATACGCGTACAGCAGTCCGCCTAGCCAAGCGCGCCCTGCCATGGCCAGCGCTCCTGCCTTGGCGGCCAAGTAGCCCGCGATAGTGCGCTGGATCGCTTCTGCGCCATCTGGCAGATAAGCCGCTACGTCCGGTGGGAGTTTGTCGCGCAGCTCCAGCACGGTGCGCGCCATGTAGTCGAGCAGCTCACGATACTGCTGGGGCACGTCGACGATGTAGCCGCGCGAATGCGTGACGCCGATCGCCAGCAAACCAAGAGGCAGCAGCATCACCACCGCCGCTGCCAGCACCTGAGCTGCACGCGGTGGTTGCAGCCGCCCGCGCGCAGCCGGCCCAAACCGGTTGAGCCAGCGTGCCAAAGACACCGTGACCAGAAAGCCAACGCACAGGCTCAACAAGCCTGGCAATAGGCCGCGCCACATCACCAGCAGCAGTCCAGCCGCCATCAGCACATAGCTCGCGGCGGCCACGCCTCGAGAGGGGGACGAAGGGACTGAGGCTCGCCCAGCCGTGGCCCGGGCCACCGCCACCGTGCGCTCCGGCGCGACCATCAGGGGGGTGGACTCCGGAGTCGACGCCATGAACGCGGCCTTTTTTAGGCCACGACCACTGCAGCGCCTGCGCCGCGAGGTGCGATGCGGCCAAGGCCATGCACCGATTCGCCAGCGTCGACGAGCATCTTCGTCACGGCTTGGGCATCCTGCTCAGCCACCACCACTACCATGCCGATTCCGTTGTTGAAAGTGCGGTTCATTTCCTCATTGGAAATCGCAGCAGTAGTTCGCAACCAGGCGAAGAGCTCGGTCTGTGGCCAGCTTCCCTGCGTGAGCTGCGCGGACATGCCATCAGGCAACACGCGGGGGATGTTCTCCAGCAGGCCGCCGCCGGTGATGTGCGCCAGCGCCTTGATGCCGCGGCTGCCGTTTTCGGCCACGGGGTGTTCGGCCAGCGCGGCCAACACGGGTTTCACATACAGGCGAGTGGGCTCCATCAACGCGTCACGAAATGCCTTGCCGTCAAGCGTGGCGGGCAGAGTGCCAGCGCTTTCCGCGCGTTCAATGCATTTGCGCACCAGGCTAAAGCCGTTGGAATGCACGCCGCTGGACGCCAAGCCCAGCACGATGTCGCCGTGGCGTACCGATGTGCCGTTCAAGATCTTCGATTTCTCGACCGCGCCGACCGCAAAGCCCGCCAGGTCGTATTCGCCGGCTGGGTACATGCCGGGCATTTCGGCCGTCTCGCCGCCGATGAGTGCGCAGCCCGACAGTTCGCAGCCGCGTGCAATACCGCCGATCACTGCTGCGGCCGTGTCGATGTCCAGCTTGCCGCAGGCAAAGTAGTCCAGAAAGAACAGCGGCTCGGCGCCCTGCACCAGGACGTCGTTGACGCTCATGGCGACCAGGTCGATGCCCACGGTGTCGTGCATGTTCCATTCGAACGCGAGTTTCAGTTTTGTGCCAACCCCGTCTGTGCCGCTTACCAGTACCGGCTCCTTGTAGCGCTTGGGCACTTCGAACAGCGCTCCAAAGCCGCCAATACCAGCCAAAACGCCCTCGCGCATGGTCTTCTTGGCCAGCGGCTTGATGCGGTCGATCAATGCGTCGCCCGCGTCGATGTCCACGCCGGCGTCCTTGTACGAAATGGTTGATGCGGCGCTGGAAGAGGTGGTGGAGCTCATGGACAGGTTTTTCGAAGCAGCAGGCGGCCTGGAAGGCCGGCGAACGCGCGGCGCGCGAATGCGTCAATTTTATAGGGACGTCTTGCGCCCGCCTGTGCAACGGAGGTGCTTGTCTGGCGAAGGCCAAGCAAGCAACGCGATTGCAGGAGGTTGCCTGCTCTGGCGGCCTGGGACCACGCCTAAAATGCCAAGGACACGGACGCCGCCGAATCAACACCGCCCTCACGCGCTGCCAGTGCAGTGGCAGCGCCATCTCCACCCTCTGTTGTGACCCACCATTCCGCCTCTCGCGAGGCCGTCCTTCCATGAAGCAGCTGGCGCTCGACATCGGCTTGGCGCCGGGCCCGTCGCTCGATGCTTTCTTTGCCGGCCCCAACGCCGCGGCGCTTCAGCACGTCCGGCTGGCGCTGGGCGCGGGCAGCAGCCGGTCGCCTGTACCGACTTACCTATGGGGCGAGCCCGGAACCGGCAAGACGCATTTGCTGCGCGCGGTCCGCGAAGCGCTGCGCGAGCAAGGCGCCGTCTGCGGCTGGTGCGATGCCGATACCGCCTACCCGCCGCCGTTCGACGAACGCTGGACAGCGGTGCTGCTCGACGATGTGCACCTGTACGGTAGCGCAGAGCAGGCGATGGCCTTCAACTGGTTTGTCAACGCCTTGAACCCGGCTACGGGTGCGGCGCGCTGGGTGCTGGCCGCCGGCAACCTCCCGCCAGCCGATCTGCCGCTTCGCGACGATTTGCGCACCCGGCTGGGCTGGGGCCATGTGTTCCATCTGCACATGCTGAGTGAGGCCGAGCGCCGCGCCGTGCTGCGCCAGCAAGCCGATGCGCGGGGCGTCTTTCTTGGCGACGACGTGCTTGATTTCATGCTCAAGCGCTTTTCACGTGATTTGGGCAGCCTCATGCAGTTGCTGGACCGCCTGGACCGCCACGCCCTGCGCACCCAGCGCGCCTTGACCGTGCCTTTGCTCAAGGATCTGCTGGGCTCCGAGTGGGCTTCTGAATAAACCATGACCAACCCTGATACGGCACTTCCACGCCTGGCCCTGTTCGATCTGGACCACACGCTGCTGCCGCTCGACTCTGACTACGAATGGGGCGAGTTCACGCAGCGCATCGGCTGGACAGACCCGGTCGTATTTGGCCAGCGCAACGCCAAGTTCTATGCCCATTACCAGGCCGGCACGCTGGATGTGCACGACTACGTGCGCTTTGCCACCGAAGCGCTGCGCGTGCGAGGCCCGCAGGCCGCAGCTGCGGCGCACGCACAGTTCCTGCGAGAAGTCATTGAGCCGGCGGTGCGCCCCCAGGCGTTGGCGCTGCTGCGCGAGCATCGGGAAGCGGGCGACGAGGTGCTCATCATCACCGCCACCAACGAGTTTGTGACCGCTCCCATTGCCCGTCTGCTCGGTGTTGAAACGCTGTTGGCGGTGGAGCTCGAGCGTGGCGCAGATGGCTGGTTCACGGGTGAAATCCGCGGCACGCCGTCTATGCGCGGCGGCAAAGTCACGCGCATGGAACAATGGCTGGCTGCGCGCGGCTGGTCTTGGGGGTCGGTGCACAGCACCTTCTACAGCGATTCCATGAACGATTTGCCCCTGCTGGAGCGTGTCAACGTTCCGGTTGCCACCAACCCCGATATGCGCCTGCGCGCCGTTGCCGCCGAGCGCGCCTGGCGCGTTCTCGACTTGTTTCCCCAGGGCTGAAGAGTCCATCCCACCATGATCAAAAACTTTATCGACAAGCTGCTCTCCAAAGCCAACGCGGGCGCCCGCAAACGCGTGACGCACCCGTTCGGCCAGCGTGTCGAGGTTCCGGTGTCCGAGCACGGCATTGATCCGGCGCAGGTCGACCGACGTGCCATTGACGTGGTGCGCACCTTGCAACAGGCGGGTTTTGAGGCCTATGTCGTGGGCGGCGCCGTGCGCGATCTGCTGCTGGGTCTCAAACCCAAGGATTTCGACGTAGCCACCAACGCCACCCCCGAACAGGTCAAAGGCCTGTTTCGCCGCGCGTTCATCATCGGCCGGCGCTTTCGCATCGTGCACGTGGTGCATGGCCGCGGGCGCGAGCACGAGGTGATTGAGGTTTCCACGTTCCGCGCCTATCTGGACAACGCAGCAGCCGGGCAGGTGAGCGGCAACGAGAAGACGTCGCGTGCTGCCCTGGCCGGCATGCAACACGCCGTAGATTCGAGCGGCCGCGTGCTGCGCGACAACGTCTGGGGCCCGCAGGATGAAGACGCCACCCGGCGCGACTTCACCCTGAACGCCATGTACTACGACCCGCAGAGCCAGATCGTGGTCGACTACCACAAGGGCATGCAGGACGCCAAGAAGAAAACCCTGCGCATGATTGGCGACCCGGCCACGCGTTACCGTGAAGACCCGGTGCGCATCATTCGGGCGGTGCGCTTTGTGGCCAAGCTCTCAGGTCTGGGCTTCACGCTGGAGCCCAAAACCGCCGCACCGCTGGTGCAGTCGCAGCTGCTGCTGGCCGATGTGCCGCAAAGCCGCATGTTTGACGAGATGCTCAAGCTCTTGCAGACGGGCCACGCCATCGCCACCATCGAGCAGCTCAAAAAGCTTGGCATGGCCAAGGGCATCTACCCGCTGCTCGATGTGGTGGTGGAACGCGCCGATACGCCATTCGTGATGGCAGCGCTCACCGATACCGATCGCCGCGTCGGCCAGGGCAAGCCGGTGGCGCCCAGCTTTTTGCTGGCATGCGTGCTGTGGCAGGACGTGAAAACCGGCTGGGAAAAACGCCTCGGTGGCGGAGATCATGCGTTGCCGGCGCTGCAGGATGCGATCGACGACGTGTTCGAGCGCCGTATCGGCGATGTGTCCGGCCGGGGCAAGTTGGCCGCTGACATGCGCGAAATCTGGGTCATGCAGCCGCGTTTTGAGAAGCGCGCTGGCCGCGTCCCGGAGAGCATGGTGGCGCAACTGCGTTTCCGCGCCGGCTTTGACTTCATGCGCCTTCGCGCTGACATCGGCGAAGTGGAAGAAGCGCTCGCCAGCTGGTGGCAGGAGTACAGCACCGCTGACGAGGCCCGTCGCTTTGATTTGATGGAACAAGCGCGCGATGAACAAAAAACCCGCAGCCGCCCCCCAGTCGCACGTCGGGTGCCGCGCGCCGCTCCGGCAGGCGATGGCGGACAACAGCGAAGCAGCGACCGACCGAGCGATCTCGTCGACGTACAAGCCGGCTTTCAAGGGAACGAAGGTGACAGTGGGGCCACCGAAGCACCGAAGAAGCGCCGCCGCCGCCGGCGCAAGCCCAGCGGTGATGCCGGCGCGGCACCGCACGGAACGGGTCACCACGACGACGGCCCTGCGCACGACGCCAGCTGACGGGCGGTACGGTGTCCTCAACCGACATCGCTGAGGCCCCCGGCGGCTGGGTGGTCGCGTACATGGGTCTGGGTGCCAATCTCGGCGACGGCGCTTCGGCCATGCGCACTGCGTTGGCTGCGCTGGACGCGCGGCCCGATACGTCGGTGGTGAATGTGTCCTCGCTGTACCGCAGCGCGCCAGTGGACGCCGCCGGGCCCGACTACGTCAACGCCGTTGCAGAGCTGCGCACCTCGCTCGAGCCGCAGGCCCTGCTGCATGTTTTGCTGGAAGCGGAGCTGCGCGCAGGGCGGGAGCGCCCGTACCGCAATGCGCCTCGTACGCTGGATCTGGATGTGTTGCTGTACGGCGAAAGCCGTGTTCAAACGCCGACGCTCAGCATTCCCCACCCCCGCATGATGGAACGGGCTTTCGTCTTGTGGCCTTTGGCTGAGATTTGCCCGGCGGCCGTATCCGCGCAGCAGCTGGCCGCTGTGGCGGAACAGGTGATTGAGCGCGGTGGGACTTTGATGAACCCCGACTGAAGCCTTCACTTCGAGGCGCCAGTGTCCGCGCCTAAAGCGGAGCCGCGCTTGTCCCGTGTGGCCTCCAAGGCCGCCCGCAATGGTACTTACGCTAAACGACTAACGCTATTGAAAAAATAGCTGCTTGCGCCCACTGCATGAGCGCTGCAGCTGTTTTTCGTATTATTTTTCAGTTTGTAATTAGTCCACCGTGGCGCCAGACGCTTTGACGAGCTTCTGGTATTTTGCGCGCTCGCTGGCCAGGAACTGGTCGAATTTTTCAGGCGTGGTGGGCACCGGCTCTGCCAGCAAAAAGCCGTAACGCTCTTTTGTCTCCGGAGATTCCAGAGCGGCAACGAACGCCTTGTTCAGCTTGTCGATCACCGCCTTGGGCGTGCCGGCAGGAGCCACCAGGCCCCACCACGTATCGATGGCAAACCCCTTCAGCGTGTCAGACACCGGCGGCACGCCGGGCAGGGC